>NZ_AKJB01000013.1:0-132849 GCF_000282555.1 Pseudomonas sp. GM102
TCACGGTTTTTGACCGCAGCAGCGGGCTGGCCAGCGAGGAAGGCCAGTTGACGAACGTCCATGATTTGAATCTCGTTAAAGCAGAATTTAGAGGAAGACATCCACGCGGGAATAGATCGGCGCTTCGCGCTCGGCTAGCGCGTCAGGGACGATTTGGCGGACAAAGGCACAGTAAAATCGGGCACAAGCTCGTCACGAAGGCAGGTGAATGCATGTTCACCTGTGGCGAGGGAGCTTGCTCCCGCTGGAGACCGGAGGACTCCAAAACCCAACAATGCGGTGAATCATTCACAACGCGTTCACTGGTTTTGGGGCCGCTTCGCTGCCCAGCGGGAGCAAGCTCCCTCGCCACAACAAAGTGATATCACAATAGTGGCGCGATATTAGATGGCCATTATTCCGGCGTCAAATTGTGGATGCATTCAGGCAGGAAGATCGGCGAGGTTCAGGGCTGTTGCCCTTACGATTTGCGCGGGCATTTCGTGCGATGACTGTAGCAATGGCCTTCGAGAGCCTTGAGCACGTATTGCGGGACGACGTACGTCAACAGGTGCATGTTTTTGTTGGAATAGATTTGGAGGGGATTCCTCGCAATCCCCCTTCCCGTCTAAGGGAGGAACTTCCCAGTCGGCCCCGCACTCGTTTTGGTTGTGCGAAAAATCTTATAGCCCACCGTCTGCCTGGCTGACGTCATATCGACATCGATCACCATGACATTCGAGTGATTACCGTAAAAGGAATCCGGATCGATACACGACAGCGTGGAAATTCCATTAGGCAGGGTGTGCGAGTGGTTCATGTTGTAGATCTGCTCGGGCCTGATGTTGGGGGTGTACTGGTTTATCGGGCTGGACATCAACTCATTGATCAGCGTGTTTTTCTCGCCGCGCGAAACCGCAAGCGTGGCGTGATAAGAGGTGTGCATGTCGCCTGTCAGGAAGGTCAGGCGTGACACGTTTTTTTCGAGGACATGTTCAAGGATGCGGCTTCGCTGTTCTTCGAAAGCAGGATCCGACCATTTGTCACCTTCAGAGTTTTTCACCACGCCCACGAATGGCACGCTGGTGACAACGAACTTCAGGTCATCACGGTAACGTGACAGCCAGCGCAACAGGTCGTCTTCCTGGACTTCATCGAGCAGACGCCTTTGCGCCGTGCTGCGGTAATAACGGGTGTCCATGACGAAGAACTTCACCGCGCCGTAGTTGAACTCGTAGTGGTAATGATGCTCGACATGACGGCTCGAAGGGTTGTGCGAATGCTGAAACTCCCAATACGCCTTGATGGCGGCGTTCGCCAGCGCTTGCGTGGACGAGCCGGTGGCCGTGTCGAAGTTGTTGATCAGTTCATGGTCGTCAAGAATCATGTAATGCGACAACTCTGTCAGCGTCCGGCGCGCGGGCACACAGTCCTCCCAGGCATCCAGATACTTGTCACGAAAGAACTGCACATCGATGGAAGGCTGGCGCGGGATGTCCGAGTAAATCTGGTCGCCGCAATGAATCATGAAGCGTGCGTCGTTGTTCTTGGCCACACGAGAAATCTCGACCCAGGCGCGGTCGGGTCTCTCCAGTATCCCGAGCGAATGCAAATTGCAGGAGCCGAGCACGAAAGAGAATGATCCGGTCAGCTCTACCGCGGGAAAGGTACGAAAGCGCCCTTCGGTATAGGCATCACGAACGCGCTCATCGGGTGCTGCCCCTCGGGTCTTGCCGAAGGCCACCTTCACGGTATAGGGCGTATCGGGATTGAGCTTTTTCCACTCCAGAACGCAGGTATAAAACTCCTCTGCCTGGGCTTCGAGCACCTTGGTGGGGCCTGTCGCGTTGTTGTCGCAATCCACTACATCAACAAAGGCCACCGGCCAACGCTCGCTGGCGCGTACCCACACTTTAATCGACGTATCGGTGGTATGACCGAGAATGAGCCGCGCCATCTGATTTCCTCCTGAAACCTGAGCAGCAGTTCAGTCGATAAATCAGCATCGCGCCACTCAGCCATCAAACCCGCCGCGCAGACAAGACACTGTTCGGCTGTGAAATCAACTTCAAGGGGACAGGTACACACCCGCTACGAACGCAACACCCCAATCGCCCGCCGATACTTCTCAACGCGCTCCAGATCCTCCCAGGACGGCTGGGCAATCCGCGACAAGTCGCTGTTCTCTTCCAGGTCCGCCAGCTTCACCACCCGCCCGATCGGGTTCTGCGCCGCGCGCTCGACGAATGCCTCGTAGGACTCGCCCGGCACCTTGGTCACCGACGCAATCGCCATCAGCACCGTTTCGCTGAAGCCTTCGTTACGCAAATCGTCGAAGCTGATGCCACAGTCCTCGACCACGTCATGCAATACCGCGACGATGCGCTCTTCCAGCGTGTTCACCCGCAGCATGACTTTCAGCGGATGCAAGATGTAAGGCGCGCCGCCCTTGTCCACCTGCCCCTCATGCGCCGCAGCGGCGATGGCAATGGCGCGTTCCAGTGTCTGGCTCATGGGATTCTCCTCGGGTTAAACGCCGTAGCGGCCGGCGACTTGAATGTTGCGCTTGGCGCCCTCGGCGTGGCGCTCGAGAATCATCGACACCAGCGTCGCCTGATCGACACCCGGATGACCCTCCACCAGCTCAGCGACCCAGCCACAACCGGACTTCTGCACATGCTGACGCCACTCACCCGGCCAAGCCTCAAACTCCGACACCGCCAACCACGCCGCCCCACCCTGCTCGCAATGACCGCCACCGATGGACTGCTCGAAACAAAACGGCGTGCCCGGCCGGGAAAGGTCGATGTGGAAGAGGTAAATATCCTGGGTTTTGTGCTGCGGCGTGGGGGCGTTGTTGCGGCTGCCGATTTCGATCATGGGCGCGTTCCATCCTTGAATTCCCGTTGGCGTTCAGTCTACGACTATGGTGATGCTGAACGGAAGCAAGCGTCACTCACCGCCGAAAATCCCGCGCCTGAACGTTCGATGAAGGCACGGCGAGGATTTTGAAGTCCGAAAATCTCGTAGGAAATAACCGATTGTGGCGAGGGAGCTTGCTCCCGCTGGGCTGCGAAGCAGCCCCAAACCCTGCTAGCCCATTTCCTCAGACAAACCGTAACGCCCGGTTTTACTGCGTTACGACATAGAACGGGGAAGAGCCACCTCGCCAAAATGACAATCTTGGCGTCCTACAGCCCGATTGCGGCTACCGAAATCGCTGCCTAGAGTGGGTCTGTCGCTGACCGCAGTTGGCGATAGGGTTTCGCAGCCCTTAAGATTGACACCTTGTTCCGTCAGGCACGGCCGACTCCCGGCTGCGTATCGTTTTATGGCGGTTGTGCGTGGGAGACCTTCGGGTCTGCCGGGTCTTGGTGTTAATCCTCCGGTCTGCGAACCCGCGCATAGCTGCCACCCATTTTGTTTCGCAGCAGAACGGTGGCAATTCTACTTTTATTAGGATTAACACCATGACAACTCAACACCCGCTCCGCCACTACACCCCCATGTCCCACTTCGCCACCGACCACCCCGTCCTCCTCATCGACGCCGACGCCCCACTGCGCGAACTCCACAACTGCCTCAGCGAACGCCTCAGCGCCGTCCTCAAATACCTCAACCTCATGGCCTGCACCAGCCTCCCCGACTACGCCGAGCACGACATCAACACTGTTACCAACATCGCCCGGATCATGGTTCAGGATGTGAGTGATGTGTTTCGGGTGATTGAGCAGCGTGGGTTTGATATGCCTTAAGGCCTGCGACCACATTGCAGCCGTAAAAAACCCGCACTATTGCGGGTTTTTTATTACCTACTTGGCAGCCCCATTCACCTCGGTTGCGGGAATATCAACAACTGCGGCCTGCGCGACTCATGTGAATCCTTCAAGCACTGATTGAACGGATCCCCCGAAAAGAGCCATAAGCATATTTCAAGCAAAAAACCCGCATCACTGCGGGTTTTTCATGATCTGTTTTTAACCTCTCGCTTCCCCAGTTAAAGGCAAAAGCCCCTTCACCATAGGCACACAAGCCAACTGAAGCCCGGAAGGTGAATGGTAAATAGCACGTTCGTCACCGACGAAACCGCATCGCCGGTAAAAATCAGCTGCGTTCAACGTAGCGTCCAATTTGACTTTTTTCAGCCCAGCTCCCGAAATCGCAAAACTAGTTATCGAGTAAAAATGGGGCAGATCTATTTATCCTACTTTCAACAAATAGTATTAGAGTGCCACCTCAAACCGCTACGGACAGAAACGCCCATGAAACCGCTGTATTTAGGCTCGCTCCTGCTTCTGATTACGGGCTGCTCGCCGATCCCGCAATACGAAACCCCTGCCAATGCCCCCCAAGCGCAGATTCGCAGTGAAATGGACGCAATGACCAACCGTCGCAACTACCTGACCCTTAGCGCAGCGCCGACCACGGCCTGCAAGTACGGCAGGTCGGTACCCGTGACACCCGCTCGGGAACTATTCTCGGTCAGCGGTGGGCACCCATCGACCCCCGAAGGTTTTCGAGCCATTGAAGCGGGCAAACCGATCCACCTGGTGCTGGAGGGCGGGGCCAGCGGCAACCGCAGATGCACGGTCGATTTTGTCAGTGAGTTCATGCCGGGCGCCCGCTATGTGATCAAGGGCGGCATCATCGAGGGCCCCAATGTCATGAGCGGCTGCCAGATCAACATCGTTGATCTGGCTTCCGGGGCTCGACTCTTTCAGGCGAAGCAGTCTCCGGCCAACGGCTGTGCTCTGGATCGGTTATCACTGCCGACGCCTTGAGCACGCTGATCGAATGAGCGCTGTCATCTATTCCGTTACTGTTGTTCATTGGCGCTGGAAATATACAAATATGGCGAGAAAACCTGAAACAACCTGGGAGATGCTGAATGAGGCCATGTCCCATTTCCAGGAGCACATTCGCAATAAGAAGTTAACCTGGGAGCTTTCGCTGGTCGACCTCCTGCACGTAAGCAACTTCAAGGGTGGGAATGCTTCTATAACAGAGCCGATGGCAACGCTGCCTGCGAAGCTGAAATACTACGAAATTGCTCTCAGGGACATCGAAACAACCTTTAAGAAAAAGCCCCTGAATAATCTGACAGAAGAGGAGCTGACTCAACTGACTGGTCGCTGCACAGACTTCCTCGCTTTAACAACAAAACCGAAAAGTAAAATCCGAGGGCTGGGGCCGTCTTACGCTTCAGCGCTAATGGCAGCGCATTTCATAGATCTCATCCCCGTTCTGGATCGTCGCGCCCTCAACGGCGCCGGCATCAGCGTTAAAACGGATAGCAACCGCCAGGTCAAGGACATCGCTAACCACTACGCCGAACTAATCAAGGCGTTTAGAGCGGCGCTACGACTGACGCCAGAAATGACGCTGAGAGAGCTGGATAAACAATGGTTCAGTAAAAGCCTCTGAGATCGTATGAACGGGAGAAGCGGCCATCCGCCGCTTCTATCATCAGGTATCAGAAGTTAGCCGGCGTATTCGCACTAATAATCTCAGCCTCATCCGCCCCAATATTCCGAAACCGATGCGGCAACGTCGTCGGAAAGTAATACCCATCCCCAGCATTCAACACACTAATCTGCCCATCAACAGTCAGCTCAACCGTCCCCCGCGTAACGAGCCCACACTCCTCCCCTTCCGAGTGCACAATCGGCTCTTCACCCGAACTCGCCCCAGGCGCGTATTGCTCGCGCAACAGCCGCATCTGCCGACTCGGCACCGAAGCGCCGATCAGCAACAACCGCAGCCCATGACGCCCCAGATCCGGCTGCTCATTGGCGCGGAACACGTACTGATGCTCACGCGGCGGTTGGTCGAAGGTGAAGAAGTCCGCCAAGGACATGGGGATGCCTTCGAGCAGTTTTTTGAGGGAGCTGACGGAGGGACTGACGCGATTCTGTTCGATCAGGGAGATGGTGGCATTGGTGACGCCGCTACGCCGGGCCAGCTCGCGCTGGGACAGTTTGTAGCTTTCGCGTACTAATTTGAGTCGTGAGCCCGTGTCCATGACAGCCTTATGCGAAGAATACTTAAGGGGTAATGGGGGTGGGTGGCGGGCGACTGGTGGCCGCGGATCACGCCGTTTCCCGTCCCGGAACCGTGGAAGGCGGGTATTAAATCACGTTTGTTGGTGTTGCTCAGCAGGTTCGATAAACGGCTGATAAATCGAATAGGAGAATGATAGCCGTCCGTCCATGCACGAAACCTGTGGGAGCGGGCTTGCCCGCGATGGCGGTGGGTCAGGCGGCATCGATGGTGGCTGATATGGCCTCATCGCGGGCAAGCCCGCTCCCACAGTGGTCGGTGTTGTTCGCAAAAGTTTTGTAGGTCGCCAATTCCCTGTGGGAGCCGGGCTTGCCCTCTCCCACAGGGATTGTGGTGTGGCATTGGCCGGCGGCACCTTTTTGGGGGACGCCGGCAGGTTCAGCTTAGATACCAAACCGGTCGCGCAGCGCGTAATACGCGGCGCCCATGGCGGTGAGCGGGGCCTGGAAGGTGCGGCCGCCGAACATGGGCATGTGTGGCAGGGAGGCGAAGGCGTCGAAGCGTTCGGCGTCGCCGCGGATCATTTCCGAGATGAGTTTGCCGGCCAGGTGCGAGCAGGTGACGCCGTGACCGCTGTAGCCTTGCATGTAGTAGGCGTTCTTTTCGATGCGACCGAATTGCGGCATGCGGGACATGGTCAGCAGGAAGTTGCCGGTCCAGCGATAGTCGATCTTCACGCCCTTGAGTTGCGGGAAGGTCTTGAGGATTTTTGGTTTGATCAGTTGCTCGATGTCGTCGGGCTCGCGAGCGCCGTAGACCACGCCGCCGCCATACAGCAAGCGGTTGTCGGCGGTGAGGCGGTAGTAGTCGAGCAGGTAGTTGCAGTCTTCGACGCAGTAGTTGTTGGTGATCAGGCTGCGGGCGACTTTTTCGGACAACGGTTCGGTGACGACGATTTGCGAACCGCACGGCATGCTTTTGCGCGTGACGCGGTTGTCGAGGTCTTGTGGCAGGTAGGCGTTGCCGGCGATCAGCAGGTACTTGGCCCGCACTACACCTTTGGCGGTTCGCACGGTGATCGGCTCGCCGTAGGTGATTTCCACGGCGGCGGATTGTTCGTAGATCTTACCGCCGAGGCGGATGATCGCGGCGGCTTCGCCGAGGGCCAGGTTCAGCGGATGGATGTGGCCGCCCTGCATGTCGAGCAGACCGCCGACGTAGTTGTCGCAACCGACTTCGCGCTGGATGTCCGAGGCGTCGAGCATTTTCAGGTTGCGGTTGCCGTAGCGCTCCCAGTTGCTCTTCTGCTCAGCCAGGCCATTGAGTTGTTTCTTGTTCAGCGCCGCGAAAATGCCGCCGGGGCGGTAGTCGCATTGGATATCGTACTCTTTGATGCGCGAACGGATGATATCGGCGCCCTCAAAGATCATGCTGCCAAGCACCTCGGCGGTTTTGTCGCCGTAGCGCTCTTCAATGACATCGACGTCGCGACTGTAGGAGTTGACCAGTTGGCCGCCGTTGCGACCGCTGGCGCCGAAACCGACTTTGGCTGCTTCGAGCACGGTCACGCTGTAGCCCGCTTCGCTGAGGAACAGCGCCGAGGACAAACCGGTGTAGCCGGCGCCGATCACGCAGACGTCGCATTCCACCAGTTCTTCAAGAATCGGGTAATCACCGGTCTGATTGCGGGTGGCGGCGTAGTAGCTGTTTACATGCTTTTGTTTAACAGAGTCTTGTTTCATACATTTCTCCGAGGGCCGCAAACTCTCGCCTGCGACCGCCGCTGTAAAAGTGTTAGAGCTTGATCCAGGTCGCTTTGAGTTCGGTGTATTTGTCGAACGCGTGCAGCGATTTGTCCCGACCATTACCCGACTGCTTGAACCCGCCGAACGGCGCGGTCATGTCGCCGCCGTCGTACTGGTTGACCCAGACGCTGCCGGCGCGCAGACCACGGGCGAAGGTGTGGGCCTTGCTGAGGTTGCTGGTCCACACGCCGGCCGCCAGACCGAAGATGCTGTCGTTGGCGATCTGCAGTGCTTCTTCAGCGGTGTCGAAGGTGATCAGCGACAGCACCGGGCCGAAGATTTCTTCCCGGGCGATGGTCATGGCGTTGGTGACGCCGTCGAAAATCGCCGGTTCCACGTACAGGCCGCCGGTGGCTTCGAGGGTACATTTGCCACCCGCGATCAGCTGAGCGCCTTGCTCTTTGCCGATTTCGATGTAGCGCAAGATCGATTCCAGTTGGCGCTGATCGACGACCGCGCCGACGGTGGTTTCCGGGTCCAAAGCATGTCCCGGTTTCCAGGCTTGCAGCGCCTCCAGCAGTAGCGGAATGAATTGCTCGCGGATCGAGCGCTCCACCAGCAGACGTGAGCCAGCGGTGCAGACTTCGCCCTGGTTGAAGGCAATCGCGCTGACCGCTGCCTGAGCGGCTGCGCGCAAGTCCGGTGCGTCGGCGAACACCACGTTCGGGCTCTTGCCACCCGCCTCCAGCCAGACGCGTTTCATGTTGCTTTGCCCGGCGTAGATCAGCAGTTGCTTGGCAATCGCGGTGGAGCCGGTGAAGGCCAGCACGTCGACATCCATGTGCAGCGCCAGCGCCTTGCCGACGGTGTGACCGAAGCCTGGCAGAACGTTGAACACGCCTTTGGGGATGCCAGCCTCCAGAGCAAGCTGCGCGATGCGGATCGCCGTTAGTGGTGACTTTTCCGAAGGCTTGAGGATGAACGAGTTGCCTGCCGCGAGGGCTGGGGCGAACTTCCAGCTGGCCATGATCAGCGGGAAATTCCACGGCACGATGGCGGCGACCACGCCTGCCGGTTCGCGGGTGATGAGGCCGAGTTGGTCGTGCGGTGTGGCAGCGACTTCGTCGTAGATTTTGTCGATGGCCTCGGCGCTCCAGCGGATCGCGTTGGCGGTCGCTGGGATGTCGATGCTCATGGAGTCGCTGATCGGTTTGCCCATGTCCAGGGTTTCGAGCAGCGCCAGTTCTTCCTGGTTGGCCAGGATCAAGTCCGCGAAGCGAATCAAAATGCGCTTGCGTTCTGCGGGTGCCAACCGCGCCCAGATGCCGGATTCGAATGTGCGGCGTGCGACGGCGACTGCCGCATTGGCGTCGGCTTCGTCGGTGCTGGCGATGTTCGCCAGGAAGCGGCCGTCGACCGGGCTGATGCACTCGAAGGTGTCACCGCTGAGCGCCGGGCAGTATTGGCCGTCGATGAATGCGCGGCCTTCTAGTGTGAGGGACTGGAAACGTTGTTCCCAGTCGCTGCGAGTGTTTGTCATGGTTGTGACTCTACGCAGAGGAATAGGTGATCGTTCTATTGATGCCGGAGAATGTCGTGTGTCAGGTGATTTCGATGGTGGCTGTGCCGATGTCTTCGCGGGCAAGCCTCGCTCCTACAGGGATGATGTGTCCCTTGTAGGAGCGAGGCTTGCCCGCGAAGGGGGCCTCACATCCAACATCAATGGCATTGACCCACCGTTCAGGCCCATCAAACCGTATGCAAGTACCAGTTGTACTCAAGGTCGGAGATGGAGTTCTCGAACTCGGCCAGTTCGCTTTCCTTGCACGCCACGAACACGTCGATGTACAGCGGGTCGATGTAGCGCGCCATGACTTCGCTGTCGTCCAGCTCACGCAAAGCATCGCGCAGGTTGTTCGGCAGGCTTTGCTCGTTCTGCTCGTAGCTGTTGCCTTCGACCGGTGGGCCCGGTTCGATTTCGTTGGTCAGGCCATGGTGAATACCAGCCAGCACCGACGCCATCAGCAGGTACGGGTTGGCATCGGCGCCGGCTACACGATGCTCGATGCGCACGGCATCCGCCGAACCGGTGGGCACGCGTACCGCAACGGTACGGTTATCGATGCCCCAGCTTGGCGAGTTCGGCACGTAGAACTGCGCACCAAAACGGCGGTACGAGTTGACGTTCGGGCAGAGGAACGCCATCTGCGCCGGCAGGGTCTCGAGCACACCGCCGATCGCGTGACGCAGTGCGGCGTTCTGCTCGGGATCCTCGCTGGCAAAGATGTTGTTGCCTGCTTTGTCGAGAATCGAAATGTGCACGTGCAAACCATTGCCCGCCTGGCCCGGATACGGCTTGGCCATGAAGGTGGTGTCCATCTCGTGGTCGTAGGCGATGTTCTTCACCAGACGCTTGAGCAACACCGCGTAGTCGCAGGCCTTTATAGGATCGGAGACGTGATGCAGGTTCACTTCGAATTGCGCCGGGGCGCTTTCCTTGACGATGGCGTCGGCAGGAATGCCCTGCTCTTTCGCGCCTTCGAGGATGTCTTGCAGGCAATCGACGTATTCATCCAGATCGTCGATCAGGTACACCTGAGTCGAGTGCGGACGTTTGCCGGAAACTGGCGAACGTGGCGACTGCGGACGACCGTTCACGTTGTCCTGGTCGATCAGATAGAACTCCAGTTCGAACGCCGCGCAAATGGTCAGGCCCATGTCATCGAACTTGCTCACCACCTGACGCAGCACTTCTCGCGGGTCAGCGAAGAACGGCTGGCCTTCGAGTTCGTGCATGGTCATTAACAGCTGCGCGGTCGGGCGCTTCTGCCAAGGCTCGATGCTCAGGGTATTAGGGATGGGGAAGCAGATTCGATCCGAGTCGCCGATGTCCAGACCCAGGCCGGTGCTTTCCACCGTAGAACCGTTGATGTCCAGGGCAAACAGCGACGCCGGGAGGTTAATGCCTTTTTCGTAAACCTTATGAAGACTGGTGCGTTCGATGCGCTTGCCGCGCACCACACCGTTCATATCCGCAATCAGAAGGTCGACGTACAAAACCTCAGGATATTTCTTAAGGAATGCGTTTGCTTCGTTGAGTTGAACGGCACGCAGAGGGACCGACATGATGCACCTATTAGCTGTTAATTATTATGTTCACTACCCTTTCACGAGCCCAGTCAATCCGAAAGACAAAGTGAAGTCAATAGCGAACACTTGGCCTTTCAACCTTTATTTTCGGGCCTTTTTTGGGCACAAGAGTGCCAGATCAGTCTTGCGCACCACGTAAACCCTGAAGATCGGACGTGTGGCGTTTAGAATTTTTTACATGAGAGTTGTTAATTAAAATCAACAAGGCTAAGCTCCGGAAAAGCTCGTTCAAGTGTGAAACTTCGAGGTGATAAAAATGGCATTCAAGCCATTGATCGGCGTTACTGCGTGCATCAAACAGATTGGCCTGCACCCCTACCACGTCAGCGGCGACAAGTATTTGCGTGCTGTCAGCGTCGCGGCTTTGGGGCTGCCCGTCGTTATTCCTTCCTTAGGCGAACTGACCGAAATCGATGACCTGCTCGCGCAGCTCGACGGTCTGTTGCTGACCGGCTCGCCGTCGAATGTGGAGCCCTTCCACTATCAAGGCCCGGCCAGCGCCCCCGGCACGGATCACGATCCGCAACGGGACGCCACCACCCTTCCTTTATTGCGCGCAGCCATCGCCGCCGGTGTTCCGGTGCTCGGCATCTGCCGGGGCTTTCAGGAAATGAACGTGGCGTTCGGCGGCAGCCTGCATCAGAAGGTGCATGAACTGCCCGGCATGCTCGATCACCGGGAAGCGGATCATCCGGATTTGGCCGTGCAGTACGCACCGGCCCATGCGGTGAATGTGCAACCGGGCGGTGTGTTCGAAGCGCTGGACCTGCCGCAGGTGTTTCAGGTGAATTCGATTCACAGCCAGGGCATCGACCGACTGGCGCCCGGCCTGCGCGCTGAGGCTGTCGCGCCGGATGGTTTGATCGAGGCGATTTCGGTCGAGCACAGCAAGGCCTTCGCCGTCGGCGTGCAATGGCACCCGGAATGGCAGGTGCTTTCGAATCCCCCCTACTTGAGTATTTTCCAGGCGTTTGGCGACGCGTGCCGGCAACGGGCGGCGCTGCGTAATACGCACTGACTTCAAAAAGCATTCAACGATTTAACTGCCCCCGTGAGTCTGGCGGGCGTGCCTTTGCGCGCCGGTCGCTCACGTAATAGATGAACCGCAATAACAACAAGTACGACCAGGCAGCCAGGATGGCAGTGCCGAATAAGCCCGGCCGGTACGGATAAACGCAAATCCCTGTAGGAGCGAGGCTTGCCCGCGAAGACGGTGTATCAGGTAACGATGATGTCGACTGACACACCGTCTTCGCGGGCAAGCCTCGCTCCTACAGGGATCGCGTTGGCACCGTCCGGCCAGGGCTTGCAATCCACTCTTAAGTCAGGCCGCGTTGGCCCGACGACTGAAACCTGTTGGGAGTTTCATATGGCAAACGCCTCCAGCATCTACAGGAAGGCTCTTGAAGGTCACCAGGCACCGAAAAAGGTGTTGGTGAAAGTCGACCGTGTCACCAAGAAATTCGACGAAACCACCGCCGTGGACGATGTGTCCCTGGAGATCCATCAAGGCGAAATCTTCGCCCTGCTCGGCGGTTCCGGCTCGGGTAAATCGACGCTGCTGCGCATGCTCGCCGGCTTCGAGCGACCGACCGAAGGGCGGATTCTGCTCGACGGTGTCGACATCACCGACATGCCGCCGTACGAACGGCCGATCAACATGATGTTCCAGTCCTACGCACTGTTCCCGCACATGACGGTGGCGCAGAACATCGCCTTCGGCCTCAAGCAGGACCGTTTGCCCGCCAGTGAAATCGACGCTCGTGTCGAAGAGATGCTGCGGCTGGTGCACATGACCCAATACGCCAAGCGCAAGCCGCATCAGTTGTCTGGCGGCCAACGTCAACGTGTGGCGTTGGCCCGCTCGTTGGCCAAGCGTCCGAAGCTGTTGTTGCTCGACGAACCGATGGGCGCGCTGGATAAAAAACTGCGCTCGCAGATGCAACTGGAGTTGGTGGAGATCATCGAGCGCGTCGGCGTGACCTGCGTGATGGTGACCCACGATCAGGAAGAAGCCATGACCATGGCCGAACGCATCGCAATCATGCACCTGGGCTGGATCGCCCAGATCGGCAGCCCGGTCGACATCTATGAAGCGCCGGTCAGCCGCATGGTGTGTGAGTTCATCGGCAACGTGAATGCCTTCGACGGCACGGTGGTCGAGGATCTGGAAGGTCACGCGATCATTCACAGCCCGGACCTTGAGCAGAAGATTTACGTCGGCCACGGCGTGAGCACGTCGGTGCAAGACAAGTCGATCACCTACGCCATCCGCCCGGAAAAAATGCTGGTCAGCACCCTCAAGCCCGAGACTCGCTATAACTGGTCCGAAGGCAAGGTGCATGACATCGCCTACCTCGGCGGCCACTCGGTGTTTTACGTGGAACTGCCCGGCGGCAAAATCGTCCAGTCGTTCATGGCCAACGCCGAACGCCGTGGCGCGCGCCCGACCTGGAACGATCAGGTCTACGTGTGGTGGGAAGACGACAGCGGCGTGGTACTGCGCTCATGAGAACCTTCAATCAGCAGTTCCTGCGCCTGGTGCCCAGCGGTCGCAAACTGGTCATCGGCATTCCGTTCCTGTGGCTGTGTCTGTTTTTCCTGTTGCCGTTCTTCCTGGTGATGAAGATCAGCTTCTCGGAAGCGGCCCTGGCCATTCCTCCTTACTCTGAGATTTACACCTTCGCCGAGCAGAAATTCCAGCTGCTGCTGAACATCGGCAACTACTCGCTGCTAACCGAAGATGAGTTGTACATCTCGGCTTACTTCGGCTCGTTGAAGGTCGCGTTTTTAAGCACGCTGATGTGCCTGGTGATCGGTTTTCCCATGGCCTACGCGATCACCAAAGCCAGCAAGGAAACGCAGAACGTTCTGCTGTTGTTGATCATGATGCCGACCTGGACCGCGATCCTGATTCGCGTCTATGCGTGGATGGGCATTCTCAGCAACAACGGTTTGCTCAACGGGTTCCTGATGTGGACCGGGCTCACGTCGCAGCCGATCGAGATCCTCAACACCAACACCGCGGTGTACATCGGCGTGGTCTATGCCTACTTGCCGTTCATGGTGTTGCCGCTGTACGCCAACCTCGTCAAGCACGATCACAGCTTGCTGGAAGCCGCGTCGGACCTGGGTTCGAGCAACTTCAACAACTTCTGGAAAATCACTGTGCCGCTGGCCAAGAACGGCATCATTGCCGGGTGCATGCTGGTGTTCATTCCAGTGGTCGGTGAGTTCGTGATTCCGGAGCTGTTGGGCGGCCCGGAGACCCTGATGATCGGCCGGGTGCTGTGGCAAGAGTTCTTCAACAACCGCGACTGGCCGGTGGCATCCGCCCTGGCGGTGGTGATGCTGGCGATCCTGATTGTGCCGATTCTGCTGTTCAACCGCAGCCAGGCTAAAGAGATGGAGGGACGGGGATGAAACGCTTCGGGTTTGCAAAGTTCATGCTGATTTTCGGCCTGTCGTTTATCTACCTGCCGATGCTGATTCTGGTGATCTACTCGTTCAACGCCTCGAAACTGGTGACAGTGTGGGGCGGTTGGTCGGTGAAGTGGTACGTCGGCCTGCTCGACAACACGCAACTGATGGGTTCGGTGGTGCGCTCGCTGGAAATCGCCTGCTACACGGCGATTGCCGCAGTGGCGTTGGGCACCCTCGCCGCTTTCGTGCTTACCCGTGTGACGCGTTTCAAGGGTCGTACGCTGTTTGGTGGTCTGGTGACGGCGCCGTTGGTGATGCCGGAAGTGATTACCGGTCTGTCGCTGTTGCTGCTGTTCGTGGCCATGGCGCAGTTGATCGGCTGGCCACAGGAACGTGGCCTGGTGACGATCTGGATTGCGCACACCACGTTCTGCGCAGCCTATGTGGCGGTGGTTGTATCGGCGCGTTTGCGTGAGCTGGACCTGTCGATCGAAGAAGCAGCCATGGATTTGGGTGCACGGCCGTTCAAGGTGTTCTTTTTAATCACCATTCCTATGATTGCGCCGTCGCTGGCGGCGGGCGGCATGATGTCGTTTGCCTTGTCGCTGGATGATTTAGTGTTGGCGAGTTTCGTCTCTGGCCCGGGCTCCACGACGTTGCCGATGGAAGTGTTCTCGGCGGTGCGTCTGGGCGTGAAGCCTGAGATCAATGCCGTGGCCAGTCTGATTCTACTGGCAGTGTCGCTCGTCACGTTCATGGTCTGGTACTTCAGCCGCAAAGCCGAAGCCACTCGCAAACGGGCGATCCAGGAAGCCATGGACCAGACCGCCAGCGAATCCTGGCAGCAGCCGAAAAACCAGCGGGTCGAAGCGACGGCCTAGTGAAAATCCTGTAGGAGCGAGGCTTGCCCGCGAAGAATACACCGCGGTTTTTCAGGCATTACGCGTCATCGTTCTTCGCGGGCAAGCCTCGCTCCTACTGTGTTCTATAAAAAGAAAATGGAGTTGTACCGATGAAAATGTTTGGCAGGACTCTGCTGACACTGTCCTTATTGGGCGCGATGGCTACCGGTGCCCAGGCCAATGACAAGGTATTGCGCGTCTACAACTGGTCGGATTACATCGCCCCGGACACCGTGAAAAAGTTCGAAGACGAGACCGGCATTCGCGTGACCTACGATGTGTTCGACAGTAATGAAACCCTTGAGGCACGCTTGCTGGCCGGTAAATCCGGCTACGACATTGTGGTGCCGTCCAACAGTTTCCTGGCCAAGCAGATCAAGGCTGGCGTCTATCAGCCGCTGGACAAGTCGAAGCTGCCGAACTGGAAAAACCTCAACCCGGTGCTGCTGAAAAACGCCTCGGCCAGCGACCCTGATAATGGCCACGCTTTCCCGTACATGTGGGGTTCGATCGGCATCGGTTACAACCCGGCCAAGGTCAAGGAAGTGCTGGGCACTAATGCCCCAGTGAACTCCTGGGACCTGCTGTTCAAACCGGAAAACGCCGCGAAGCTCAAAGCCTGCGGCATCAGCTTCCTTGATTCACCGACAGAAATGCTCCCGGCTGCCCTGCACTATCTGGGCTACCCGGTGAATTCTCAGGACAAGGCGCAGATCGCTGAAGCCGAAGCGCTGTTCATGAAGATTCGCCCGTCGGTGGCTTACTTCCATTCGTCGAAATATATCTCCGACCTGGCCAACGGCAACATCTGCGTAGCGGTCGGTTACTCCGGCGACGTGCTGCAAGCCAAGGCCCGCGCCAAGGAAGCCGGCGACAAGGTGAAGATCGAATACAGCATCCCGAAAGAAGGCGCCGGCAGCTTTTACGACATGGTCGCCATCCCACGGGACGCAGCGAATGTCGACAACGCCTACCTGTTCATGAACTTCCTGATGCGCCCGGACATCATTGCCGAAGTCACCAACAGCGTCGGCTACAGCAACGCCAATGCGGCGGCCACGCCATTGGTGGATGAAGCCATTCGCGACGACCCGGGTTCCTATCCTCCGCAAGCAGTGATGGCGACGTTGTATGCGATTCCGGATATGCCGATCGGTATTCAGCGGGTGATGACCCGGGGCTGGACGCGGGTGAAGCTGGGTAAGTGATTCACTCGGCATCACTGTTGAACCTGACATCGCTATCGCGAGCAGGCTCGCTCCCACAGTAGTCCGTGGTGGAACGCAGATTTGTTAACGACGCCGATCCCCTGTGCGAGCCTGCTCGCGATGAGGCCATTACATCCAGCATCAATGACAGCTTTGATCGTTCCCACGCTCTGCGTGGGAATGCCTCCACGGACGCTCCGCGTTCGGCTCTGGCAAGGTTTCAACCATTTTCCGTTCACGCAGCGCCTTACCACCGCTGCACTCCTCTGAAGAAGAACGGCTTCACCTGGCTTCCTCGGTTAAGGTGAATTTCGGGCGCCCTCGGGCGCCTTTTTTTTGTGGGCTTATGCACAAACCAGCGGCCATTCGGCCAGCGCCCGGTACCGGCCTTTATGGGATTCGAACAAGGTAAAGCGCTCGGCACGCAGGAAAAACTCTGGCGGCGTAGCGGATTCGGGGACCGGTGCCCGGTAGTCGCGCATCAGGGTCAAATGCGGACGAAATTCTCGCCGGGTGTCTTCAAAGCCAAACGGCAACATGGCCTGCTCCAGCGCATACACCAACCGCAGCAACTCAGGTGCTGCCTGCTCGGGCGCCAGCAACAGAACCCCGGAGCGACGCCAGACTTCCAGACGATCAAGCACAACCGTCAACGGCATGCCGGGCATCCGGACATTGGCGGCGGCCTTGCAGACGCCCGCTATCTGCGCCATCCCCACCGTGCCGAGAAACAGCAGCGTCAGATGAAAGTTTTCCGCCGGCACCGGGTGCCCGATGTTGAGCCCCAGCGCGCTGCGCCATTGGGCGATGGCCCGGCGTTGTTCGGGGGCGCAGTTGAGGGCGAAGAACAGCCGTTTGAACGGCTCACGGGACTCATCGCTCATGTCTGCCACCTCAAGGCTTCGGAGTCCCTTTGATTTTACAAAGGGATACCACGCCAGCAAGTGCATTTCTGGCACCGCCCGGCAGGCGCGTTATAGTTGAAGCAACCGAATCGACGGGAGGGCGCCATGCGTCAGGTCATCAGCAAAGAGCCATGGTGGGCTGTGCCACCCAAGCCGGGCCAGGATGAATCCGAGCTGGAATGGGGTTGGCTGGTTCACTACAACGAAGGCGAGCCGCGCTTCGAGTTCATCAAGGAGCGGCCGACGGACAGCCAGATTCGTAACCGCAAGAGTTGCAGGACCACCCCCACGCTGGAGTGATCCTGCGACGATGTTCAGGCTTTGACGAGCATCTCGAAACCGCCAAAAATCGCCCGCTGGCCGTCGAACGGCATCGGATTGACGTCCGGCTGCATCCGCGGATCGCTCATGAGTTTCGCCATCCCGGCGTCACGGGTGGCCTTGTCCGGCCAGACGATCCAGGAAAACACCACGGTTTCGTCTTCCTTGAGTTTTACTGCCATGGGAAATGAGGTCAGCTTGCCATCAGGCACGTCATCGCCCCAGCATTCGGCGAGACTGAGTGCGCCGTTTTCCTTGAAAATCTCGGCGGCGGATTGCGCATGTTGCTTGAATTTTTCGCGGTTGGCGGTGGGTACTGCAGCGACGAAGCCATCAACGTAAGCCATGATCGTTCTCCTCGGGTTATGGGGTGATCTGCTGGGTAGTCGAATCAACGTGGCTAAAATCGACAGTTCCTGCATCCAGACCGACCGACGGTTCGACTGGCTGTTCGAGGGTGAGGGCCAGGCTGCCCTCGATCTGCCTGGCCATGTACAGCGTTCCGGCCATGACGCCGGTGGCGGGGTTATTCACCAGCTTCACCCATGCCTTGTCGAATGAGTTACCCAAGCTGCTGCGGATCAGCGCTTCGCTGTCGGGCCGGTCGTTGGCCTGAATGATCGCCCGCACTCCCGCCACCCCCACGGAAATCAACGCCCCGGCCGCCTTCCCTGCCACTGCCGCCACGGCACTGGCCGCCCCTCGCGGGGCCATTTCGGCTTGTATTCGCTTGCTGGCACGCTTGGCCACCGGCGCCATGCCAGCGTCTGTCGAGGCGATGCCCTTCTCGCCGCCCGCCGTGTGGATCGTGTCGATCAGTGCCAGATAGGCCGGCAATTTGCTCAGTTCGGCATGCACCACCTGATACAGCGAAGCGTCACGGGCAGGCGGCGGGCCCAGTGAAATAGCCGGAATTTTCTGGATACGACCGTTGAGCTGCGCCATTGGCACGCCATGACGTTTGGAAATAACTTCGAGCTGCTGCCCCATCAATTGCACATAAAACTCTGTCGCTTGGCCGAGGATCGCGTCGGGATCGATCTCCACCGCCACCGGTTCCAGCACGCGCCGGTGATATTGCTCCAGCAGATAGGCCGCCAGGCGTTTGGTCGCCGCATCCTGCTCGTCGCCGGCATTGATGGTGTACCAGCTGACTTTCATCGACAGCCATTCCTGGGTCCAGTAGCTGCTGAACCAAGGGATGAAGACTTCTTCGGTTTGCTGATAAACCCGCGTGCGCCAGTGCTCCATGGACCCGCGGGCGTAGACCCTGGCCTGTTCGGTGGCCTGTTGCGAAGCGGCGACAATCTCCCGGTCCACCTGCTGCCAGGTGCTCTGGGATATCACTACTGGCACCACGATTACCGGGGCACGCGTGGGCGTGGCGCATCCCGCCAATATCACCAACACAGCGACGATCAGCGAACGCAGGTTCAAGATCGCGGGGTCCTACAGACTGCGTCGAACGAAGTGTCCAACGCTAAACAGCGTGCTGATTTGAGTATAGGTCGGGGGCGGGGTGTGGCGAGGGAGCTTGCTCCCGCTGGGGCGCGGAGCGGCCCTGAAACCTGCCACCGCGGTGGTTCAGATATAACGCAGGCGTCTTTTATTACGACTGCTTCGCAGCCGAGCGGGAGCAAGCTCCCTCGCCACAATAGATCACTTGGATCCCTAATCCCCTGCGCAGACCGCCACCATCATTCACGTCAATATTCACCATCGCCGCGAATGCCTTCCGCAAAAAAACCATCAGGTGCAGGATCAATCCCATCCCTATTCAAACCCCGCACCGGAGGGCCAAATCATGTTGATCCATCTCCTGACCTGCCTGGCCCTGACGGCCGTCACCCTGACCTTGTTTTCCCGCTTCGTGCTGGATATCGGTCAAACCGAGGAGCCGAAATCATGATTCATTCCGTCAGCCTCGCCGTGAGCTTCCCGGTATTGGGCAGCAACTATTATTCGCAGCAGGTCGTGTCTCGCAAAGCAGTCGCGCTGGTGTTCGACGAGCACTTCGAGGCCTTGCTGATGCCGGCAGCGGCCAACCACTTCAGTAACGAAGTGGTCGGGCTCAACGATCAGTTCCGCTTTTTGAACGATGTGCTGGTTGAGCATCTGCTGGAGACTGAAATGGCTCAGCGTTCGTCGGCACAAGCATTCACCTTCTGACACACTGGCGCCGATCTTGCTAAGCCGGTCTTGCTAACTGGTACTCAAAATCCGCACCGGGCCCTGGCGATTGAGAACCTCGATCATGACGTTTTCCCCCGAGCGCCGGAGCATCAAGTCCACACATTCAGCACCCACTGCCAAACGCCGCAAGGCGATGGTGTCCAGAAATGCCGGGAGTACCGGTTCGTCGAACAGGATATTGAGCTTCCTCGGCCTGAAGCTCAGCCCCAGGCACGACTGAATCATCGACAACGGCGCCGCAGCGGCCCAGGCCTGGGGCATGCAGGCGACGGGATAGAAGGTTGGCCCTTGGGTACGTTGCCGGGCAAAGCCGCAAAACAGTTCAGGCAGGCGCCGCAGATCGATGTAGGTCGACGCGGCGAACAGCCCTTCGAAAATCCGCGCCGCGTCCCGACGGTAACCGTAGCGGGCGAAGCCGGCGGCGATCAGCGCATTGTCGTGGGGCCAGACGGAGCCGTTGTGATAACTCATCGGGTTATAGCGTGCCTGGGAGGATGCGACAGTGCGCACGCCCCAGCCGGAAAAGGATGAGCGGTCCATCAACGCGCTGACGACCGATGGCGCGCGTTCCGGATAAGCGATGCCGGCGAACAGGGCATGACCTGCATTGGAGGTACGGATTCGACAGGGTTTCTTGTTGCCGTCCAAGGCCAATACATAAGTGCCCAGTTCTTCGTCGAAGAAGCGGTTATCGAATTCTTCGCGCAAGCGTTGAGCCTTGTATTTAAGGCGTTGAGCCCGGTCCGGATCACCCAGCCGACGAGCGATTTTAGCGGCACCAGTCCAGGCGCCATACACGTAGGCCTGAACTTCGACAATCGCAATCGGGCCCACGGCCAGTTGCCCATTGGCATGGAAAACCGAATCGTGGCTGTCTTTCCAGCCCTGGTTGATCAGCCCCTCGGCGGACTGTCGGCCATACTCGACAAAACCGTCGCCATCCCGATCACCGTACTCCTCGATCCAGCTCAGCGCCGCTTCGATATTAGGCCAGAGCTGACGCAGTGTGCCCAGGTCATTGGTGCGTTCCAGGTACGCGGCGGCCAGCATGACGAACAGCGGCGTGGAATCGATGCTGCCGTAGTAACGCCGGAACGGCACCTCGCCCAATTCGGCCATTTCCCCCAGCCTTATCTCGTGCAGGATTTTACCGGGCTCGGAATCGGCATGGGGGTCAACGATGGTTGCCTGGTTGGCGGCCAGATGCCCGAGCACGCCTTTGGCAATACCAGGATCAAACCACAGCATCTCCCATGCCGTGATCAGCGCATCTCGTCCGAAAACGGTGCTGAACCAAGGAATACCGGCATAGGGATAGAGCCCCTCGCGGGTCTTGGTCATGAGCATGTACAGGTCGGAAACGCTGCGGCTGACCGCCTCGTTGAACACATCGTGGGAGCTCACCACAGAGGCCGCCCGCGAAGAGAATGTGCGTAACTCGCGCCGGGAATCGCGCAATGAAATAAAGAACCCGTGGCGCACCGTAAACGGCGGGTTTTGTACACCGCAATTGATGTCCATGAACAGTGACTGGCTTTCCCCAGGGGCCAGCCGAACCTCGAACAACGCCGAATCGCAGGTCAGGCTGGCCGGCACCGGGGCAAAACGCAGGCGGGTCATGCGCCGTTTGTGGTCCAGGCCGGTATAGGAAAGCACCACCTCTTCCTCGGTAATCTCTGCCCGGTGCCCCTCCCCGCGTTGCGGACGCCGGGCGCCGCGAACTTCGAACAGGTCTTTGAAGTCGGCTGCGAACTGAATTCTCAATTGCAGATGCTGGGGCGAATCATCGAAATTGCGCAGCGTCAGGCGTTCATAGCAGGAGCCCTTCCACAAGAACCGTGAGCGGCGCAAATGGATCAAATCGTGGTGCAGGATTTTTTCACCATGGGTGTCGAACAGATCCGGGTTGGTCAGGTCGCACGTGAGCATCGCGTTATCGTCACGCAGCGTCGAACTGAGCAACAGCGGCCGCGCGCCGTTAAGCGTCAGGTAGAGCCCGGAAAGGTGGCGGGTATCGGTATGGAAAATCCCTTGCGGGCTGTCGTCGGCAAACAGCACATCGCCATTGGGATCGAACACCGCGAAGGTGTCGTTGTTTTTCAGGTTGCGCAAGCGCAGCTCTTGCAGCGACGCGGTGGCCGGAATATCAAAGGGTGTGGAGGGATGACCATAGGTGTTGCCCGCCGTCAGATGGCGGTACAACTCCAGATAGTGATTGGTCATGCGCTCGACCGTGAACCGTTCCTCGAACCTGGCCCTCACCTTGCGCCGATCCAGCTCTCCCAACCGCTGCACCGCCGCTACCGCTCCTGCGACACCATCGACGATGTAACCGGATACCCCCTCGTCGATCACTTCCGGCACCGAGCCTTGACCAAACGCAATCACCGGCGTGCCGCACGCCATGGCTTCGATCATGACCAGGCCGAACGGCTCGGGCCAGTCGATGGGAAAGATCAAGGCGCGGGCATTGCCCAGCAAATCTGCCTTTTGCGATTCATCGATCTCGCCGAGAAATTCGACACCCGCACGGGTGGCGATCATCGGTGCGATGACTTCTTCCCAATACACCTGATCGGCCTTGTCGACCTTGGCGGCGATTTTCAATGGGAGGCCGGCCTTCGAGGCAATCTCGATGGCGCGGTCCGGGCGTTTTTCGGGAGAAATGCGCCCCAGAAACACCAGATAATCGCCGCTCGGTTCAGGGTTGAAGGCCAGCAGATCGATCGGAATACCGTGATAGACATTGCCCACCCAATTGACGTCGCCCTTCACCGGACTGCGCTGCGCCTTGGACACCGAGACCAGCGGCACTTCGGGAAAGTGAGGGTAAAAGGATTGGTAATCGCCAATATCCAGACGCCCGTGAAGCGTAGTCACGCTGCGCCCGGCCAAATGTCGAATCAGGGGAAAATGGTAGATATCGACATGAAAGTGCATCACGTCAAATTGATCCGCCTGACGCAGCACTTGATCGAGCATCAGAATGTGATGAGGCGCTCCGTCCTTGACGTGTGGATCGAACCGCAGGGCCTGATGCGCGCCTGACTCCAGACGTGCCGAGGTTTGCGAATCGCCGCTGGCGAAGAGCGTGACATCGTGGCCCTGGCGCACCAGCTCTTCGGTCAGGTAAGACACAATCCGCTCAGTGCCACCGTACAAACGGGGCGGACAACGTTCGGTGAGCGGCGCGATCTGAGCGATCCTCATGGAGAGGCCCTCCGTCATGGGGTCGAAGAATTAAGGCCTCCAGCGTCTCGGCGTTTCTATTCGCCGAGGTCTGGCGGCCTTATCCTCGATTGACGGTGCGCCTGTGACAACAGTTCCATCCGGTTATACGACCTGATCCTGTAGCAGCTGAATGGCTTAACTTACCCGAAACAACCGTCGCCGGAACCAGACAACCAATAACGTAAAGAACGCACCTACCACGGCCAACGCCATGTCGGCTTGAGAGTCCCATGGGTCATTTTGTGCAGCGACAAATGCCTTCGCCGTGTCTTTTCCCAGGAACTGCCCACCTATCCATTCCACGATTTCATAGACAGCCGAGGTCGACAGCACAATGTTCAGCGCGACAAAACCAACCCAGAAACCCCGCAGCGGCGTGATTCGCACCAGCACTTCCCGAATCGGATACACCAGCAAGAGTCCATACGTCAGATGGACCAGCCGATCGTAATGATTGCGTTCAAACCCAAGGGTTTTGTTCAGGCTGACCCCGGTCAAGGCTGAGCACCAGCGGTCGTAGGGCACCAGCGCATAGGTGTAATGCGACCCCAGCTCATGAATACAGAGAAATACGAACACCAGGCTGATGGAAACGGCAGACAGGCGGAACCGTCGGTAAACGCCCACCAGGACCATCACCAGCAGCAGGGCCAGTAGGTTTTCCAGGACCCAATCCACTCGGCTATGGGGTGAAATCCCCAGCGCTGCGACGATAAGAAGAAAGGCAATCAACAGCGCCAGGTCGTATCGCGGGTGCTTCTTGGGCGTCATGACCGGCAGAGGTCTGCGGTGAGTACTCAGGTCTTTTGCGCCGATCGACTTGCTCATTGGGCGCCTTCTTCTCGAGTCTTTTAAATTCGAGACGCGGCCGCTTCGCAAGTTCGTTTTTTCTGGGCGGGTATTGCGGCCCGATACCCGCCCCCAACGCTTATCAAGGCCGGCGCACCGCCCTCACCTTCCCGCTGTTGCCGCCGCCACAGAAAAACCGGTCGTGACCATCGAACTCAAGTCCCGAGACCCCGACGCCAGCCGGCATCTGGACGCTCTCCAACACTTCGCCCGTTGCCGGGTCGACTCGCCGCAGCTCACTCTCGTCACCCTCCCAGGTGCCGTGCCACAGATCGCCTTCGACCCAGGTTACCCCGGTAACGAAGCGGTTGGATTCGAGCGTGCGCAGCACTGCCCCGGTCTGGGGATCGACCTGATGAATCTTGCGCTCGCGATACTCCCCCACCCAAAGCGTCCCTTCGGCCCAGGCGAGCCCCGAGTCGCCACCACCGCCGGGCGCGGGGATGGTGGAGAGCACACGGCCGGTTTGTGGGTCGATTTTCTGGATGCGATCCTCGGCGATCTGAAACAGGTGCTGACCGTCGAAGGCTGTACCGGCATGGGCGGCGACATCGATCGAGCGCAGCGTTTTGCCGCTCGCAGGATCCAGGGCGTTGAGTTTGTCGCCGGAGGCAAACCAGACCTGCCGGCCGTCATGGGTGACGCCATGTACGCTGTCGACGCCTGGGAAAGGCCCGTATTCGCGGATGATTTCGGCTGTTGAATGTTTCATGTCTTGCTCCTCGTTCACTGGGTTGGTGAAGTGGATGCTAGTCATTGGGCAGCAACCCTGTGAGTAACAATACCGTCGCGAATCCTGGAACCTGCGGGGTCATCCAGCGACGGGCGCGGCCGTGACCGAACGACTGCACCTTGCCGCCAGCCGCCAGCGTGTCGAGGGCTCGTTGCACGGTGCGCTGACTGGCGCCAAGCGCTAACGCCAGAGCCGAACTCGACCATGATTCGCCATCAGCGAGGAAGGCGAGCAGCGTCGCCTGTTGCTCTTCGACAGGCCGCGCCAACACCACGACGTCACGCGCATCGTGCGGCACCAACGCAAACCCTCGCGGGGTCGCGACGACATCGGCGATCAGGTGCAGCGCCGCGCGCAGCCGCCCGAGCTCGACGCGCAACCGCGCGCGATGGGAGTCATCCGCGACTTTCATACGAAAAGCTCGCGCAATCAGCGTCTCCCTCGGCACGTCGGCAGGCCACGCTTCGCCCAACGCCCGGGCGAGCGCGAATAGCACCGGCCGCCGGGCGAGTGAAACCGCCGAGCCTGCATCGCGCACGACATACCGGCAGGCGTCCACGACCAGCTTAGGGGATGCCAATAACACTTCAATCTCATCGAGCAGCAGCGGCTGTTCCTGGCCACCGACAATCAACCGCGCCGCCGGCGTGTCGAGGATGCGGGCGGCGCTTTCGACCTCGGCCGTCAACGCGGGGATAGCGGCGTGTTGTGCGGCACGCCCGGCCCGTTCGAGTGCAGCGCGTGCCGTTTTTGTTTGCAGGCGACGCATCGCAATGCCTGCCACGACCAGCTCGTAAGCCGCCCTCGATGCGGGTGGTAACGGCGTCGGATCGAGTTCGGCGAGCCGGTGCTCAGCCTCGTCGAGGTGCCCGATCAACAGCAAGCGGCGGATTTCGAGGTACCGCGCATGGGCGGCGTTGACCCAGTCGCCGTGCGCCTGAAGCGTCGCCCGCGCGGCGTCGAGAGCCTTGGTTGGCCAGTTCAGGTCCCGCGAGGCGAGCGCGATCTCGGCCTCGGCGACGACACATCGCGCCCGAGCCAACGCCTCTTTCGGCGCGAAAGCACGTGCGGCGCTGCGCACCAGCGCCTTCGCGCGCACCAGATCGCCCAGCTGCGCCATCGCGATGCCACGAAGCGCGAGCGCAGGCGCATCGTCGCGCAAGGCGATGCGGTTCAGTGCGCCGAGGGGATCACCCGCCGCGAGCGCACGCGCTGCCGCTGTGATCAGCGAATCCATCTGAAGCGCGCCACCTGTCACCCCCACCGTCCGATGCCCGCTGATCAGTCTATCTCACGACCGCCCGGCCGCACGCTGATCCGCTATGGGAGCTCCTACCGGGCTGATCGCAGCCTCGAAAATGACGATCAAGCCCTTCGCGTGGAGCAATACTCCACAATGAGCTGAGTGAGCGCCGCCACAATCGCCTGATCCGCTTCAGCAGAGGCAAACAATCGAAACTGCGCATCCGGCAAATCCGGCAATCCTTGCTCCGCACCCAGAGCTGCCAGCCCCTGCCCCAATTGACTGACCGTCATGGGCGCCACCGCGAAACCAGCCAGCGCCGCCGCCCGCAGCCCGGACGTGCTGGTGCATGACATCGCCGTACGTTGGGCGATCCCCGCCTGAGCCAGCCGCCTCAGCGCGATCTCACGATAAGGACAAGGCTCAGGAAACAGCGCCAGCGGCAACGGTGTCGGTAACTGGGTGACGGGCTGCGCCGACCAGGCCCACACCAGCGGTTCTTGCCACAGTAGCAACCCCGCTTCGCTGGTTTCGCACAGAGAACCGATGACCAGCTCAAGATCGCCTTGCTTCATCAGGTTCAGCAACGTGCCAGGAATGCCCACCTGCACGTCGATTTCCATGCCCGGGTACTGCGCCGCGAAATCCTGAAAAGCCCGCAGCAATCGCGGCTCGACAAAATCCTCCGACACCCCGATCCGCACCCGTCCGTGAAACGGTGTGCGCGTCAGTTGCGCCCAGGCATCACGGTTTAGCGCGAGGATCGTCCGCGCATAGGCGATCAGGCGCTCGCCATCGGGCGTCAATTGCTGGGAACGGGTCGTACGCGTCAACAGCGGTTTTCCGACTTGATCTTCAAGTCGCCGCAAGTGACCGCTGACCGCAGATTGGGTCAGGTGCAGCTTTTCGGCTGCGCGACTGAAACCCTCTTCATCGACGACGGTGACGAATGTTTTTAACAGCAGAATATCGAACATAGTTCCATTCGTGATTAATGGCTTATTTATTCACGATTTATATTCCAAACAAAACTATGTTGCAATGATTCAACTTCCCCGCCCGAGACACGCCATGACCACCCTTCTGCATATCGAATGTTCCCCGCGCAAACAGCGCTCGGCCTCCCTTGAAGTCGCCCGCGGCTTCATTGCGCGCTATCAAGAAAACACCCCGGACACCGAGATCATCACCCTCGATCTTTGGAATATGGTTTTGCCGGAATTCGATGAGCTGGCAATGGACGCCAAATACGCCGGGCTCAATGGCACGCCCTTGAGCCCGGCGCAGCAAGACGCCTGGAACACCTTGAAAGACCTGGCCGGGTTCCTGCACCGCGCAGACGTCCTGGTAATGTCCGTGCCACTGTGGAATTTCAGCATCCCGTACAAGCTCAAACACTTCATCGACCTGGTGTCGCAGAAAGACATTTTATTCAGCTTCGACCCGGAGCGCGGTCTGGAAGGCATGCTGCACAATAAAACCGCCGTGGTGATGTACGCCCGCGGCCTGGATTTTTCGGCGCAGTCGATCACGCCAGCGGAGCGCTTCGACTTTCAGAAGCCCTACGTGGAAGCCTGGCTGCAATTTATCGGCGTGAGCGATGTGCACTCGGTGATTGTCGAGAAAACCATCCTGGGGGAAGACGTTGACCTGAGTGCGCGCAAGGCCGCGACTCAGCAGGCCATGAGGCTGGCAGATAGTCTCATGCTATAAACTGACCGCGGTACCTTAAGTCATAATGCGAACGCTGCTACAACTGCCCCATACACAACCGCCTTTTACCACCTCAAGCAAGAGATCCCACATGGCAAATCGCGACATCACCTTTCTCCCCGACCCAGACCCGGAATCCATCTCCTCCGACGTCGCCGGTTTCGGTGGCCTGTTGGTCTCCACTCAAATCCCTACCCGCGCCGACGGCAGTCTGGAACTGGGTGGCATCACCGAGCAGAGCGAATGCACCTTGCAAGCGCTCAAGGTAGCGTTGGAACTTGCCGGCAGTTCCATGGACCGGGTTCTGCATCTGACCATCTACCTCACTGACATGGCCGACCGCGCCGCTTTCAACGAAGTTTACAAGCGCTTTTTCGCCAAGCCCTGGCCGGTTCGCGCCGCCGTTGGCGTGGCCTCATTGGCGGTCGAAGGTATGCGCGTGGAAGTCACCGCAATGGCGGCCAAGCGCTGAGTCTGCGGACTGATCCGGTGGCCCGGCTCCAGCGAGCGGCCGCCACCGGGCCATTCCCGACGGCAGATTTTGCGCCGTCGGGAGATCCTCACCGGGATTCAAAAAGCGGCTATTTGACCAGCCGTTTTTCCTTGGAAGGCCTATAGCCGAAGTACGAGCTATAGCACTTGCTGAAATGACTGGGCGACACAAAGCCACAGGCAACCAGCACGTCTACCTGGGACAGCTCTGTGTGCTGAAGGAGTCGACGCGCTTCGGTGATGCGCAGCTCCATGTAATATCGCTGCGGCGTTGTCCCGAGTTGCTCCTTGAACAAGCGTTCGAGTTGTCGCCGGGAACGGCCCGCGTAGACTGCCAGTTGCTCCAGCTCCAGAGGCTCTTCGAGGTTGGCGTCCATCAGCTTGACCACCTCTCGCAATGGCGCGCTCACACAGATATTTTCAGCCGGTTTGATGCGCCGATAACGAGACTCCTCGAAAGCAAGAATGTCCTCGATACCCTCGACCAGGGCTTTATCGTGCAGTTCCTTGATCCAGTCCAACGCCATATGAAATGCCCCAGAGGGACTGGACGCGGTGAGCCGGTCTCGATCAATGACATAGGGCTCACTGGTGACATGGGTCGCCTTGGAGATCTCTGCGAGTGCGGGACGATGTTCGGGGTGAATGGCGCAACGGTATCCATCGAGCAAGCCTGCGCTGCCCAGGAACCATGCACCATTCCACAACCCGGCCAGAATGACACCCTGATCTGCCGCCGCTCGCAGCAGGCTGATGAACTCATCAGTCGCCTTCAGTTCTGTCCTGTAGCCACCGCAAATGACCAGCAGGTCCAGGTTGTGAATGGCTGAAGAATCGATACGTGCATCCGGCCGGATGACCAGGCCCAGATCACTGATGACCTCCCCCTCATTCAAGCCGAACGTTCGGGAAGAGAACAACCCGGGGCGCAGCAGATTCGCGGTGACAATCGTGTCCAGTGCTTGCGTGAACGCGGGCAGCGAGAAATGCTCGAGCAGCAAAAAGCCCGCCCGAGTCATTCGAGCAGGCTCGCCAGTGTTTTCATTCAGATAGCGGAGGTTTTTCCCCTTCATGCCTCCGCTGAATTGACGTCGTTCGATCAATGTTCGACCCACTCGGTTACGTTAGCCAATCTGTCATTTGGTGCGCTTATAAAGCGTCATGCTACCTGCAGAAGCTCAAAAAGCCCTAGCACCATTATGCGACCGATCAGGCCAGTTGAAAGCCGTGACGAAGCGGGTCTTTATCATCGACGAAAATGGTGTTGTGGCCGGTGATCTGCGCCCAGCCACCGATACTTGGCTTGATACCGTCAAACGTTCCGACTTTTACCGATGCTTCGACCTTTCCTTCAAAGATCGTCCCTATCAGGCTTTCATTGCGCAACGTATCGCCTACGCGCAACCGTCCCTTGGCAAACAGTTGGGCCATGCGCGCCGAGGTGCCGGTGCCGCCCGGAGACCGATCAATCGCCTTGTCGCCGTAGAACACCGCACCACGTCCATCGGCTGCGGTGCTGTGTTGGTCGTCACACCAGATGACATGGTGGACGCCGCTGATCCTGCTGTTCTCGGGGTGCACGGGATCACAGACTTCTGCCAGCGCCGAGCGCAGTTTCTGGCTCAGGTCAACGATGTCTGCCGTGGTCAGCCCTTGTAAGCCAGCCCAGTTCTCCTGCGGCTCGACCACCGCATAGAAATTGCCGCCAAAGGCAATGTCCACAATGAGCTCTCCGACGCCGGGCACGTTCACCACCACGTCGGCGCTGTGCAGATAACTGGCGACGTTGAACAGACGAATAGAGTCAACGAACTCGCCGTTCATGGTGTAGTCGACATCCACGCGTCCGGCCGGCGTTTCGATCGCCAGCTTGCCGGGTTCCCGCGGCGTAATCAGGCCTTCTTCAATGACCACGGTCGACAGCCCGATCGTGCCCGCCCCACACATCGGCAGGCAGCCACTGACTTCAATGAACAAGGCACCAAAGTCACAATCATCGCGCGTGGACGGATAGATGATCACGCCAGACATGATGTCGTGGCCCCTGGGCTCGAACATCAATGCGGTTCGAACCCAGTCATGATCGCGAACGAAAATCTCACGTCGTTCGGCCATCGAAACGGACGGCAACAAAGGCCCGCCACCCGCCACCACCCGCACCGGGTTTCCGCACGCATGGGAGTCAATGCAGAAAAAGCTACGTCGCATGCTGAAACCCTTTCAGAGAAGTTTGCTTGGGGAATGACGCTGCAATGCGCCGCGCGACAGACGATCCAGCAGCAGAGCAATAGCAACAATCGCCAAGCCGGCTCGAAGTCCTAATCCCATCTCCATCCTGGAGAGGCCACGGGTCACTTCAGCCCCAAGACCACCCGCCCCCACCAGACCTGCCAACACCACCATCGCCAGGGACATAAGGATGCATTGGTTCAGCCCGACCAACAGCGTGGGTGCGGCAGTTGGAAGTTCTATCTTGAACAGAATATCCCTTGGCGAAGCACCGGACGCCTGGCCCAACTCGAGCAGATCCTTAGGCAGCTGCTTGAAGGCAAGGGTCGTCAACCTGAGCATCGGTGGAATGCCGTACACAATCGTCGCGATGATTGCCGGCACGCGCCCCAGGTTAAAGAGAATTACCGCGGGAATCAGGTAAACCCAAGGCGGCACCGTCTGCATGATGTTAAGAATCGGCAGAAAGGCTTCATCTACACGCTTCACACGGGCCGCCAGGACACCCAGCGGAAAAGCGATGGAGACCGATATCAAGACCGCCACGGACACGAGCGCAATCGTCTGGATGGAAGCGACCCAGAGGCCAGAGAACAAACAAAAAGCCAACATCAAAGCAGCGAAAACAGCGACTCGCTTGTTAGCGAAAAAGAACGCCGCTACAACGACAAGGCCAATGAACAAATAAGGATGGGGAGCAAGCAGTGCAGTTTCAACGAAGCCGAGTATCGCCTCGATGACTTGGCTAATGCCCTTGAACAACCCGTGTAAATTAGCGTTCAGCCAGTCAACAGCGGGCGCCAGAAACTCGCCTGGAGAAAATTGGATGTCCATTGTAGTCATTGCGCTTCTCCCATCCGAGACCGTGCAGCACTCTGCGCCAACCGATCCAGAATCATGGTCAAAATGACGATGGCAATGGCCGCGTTGATCGACTTGGCGATATCCAGTGTGCGTACCGCCCCATAGATGGATTCGCCCAACCCGCCAGAACCCACAATGCCGGCGATCACGACCATGCCGAACGCCATCATCAGGCTTTGATTAACACCGGCCATGATGCTTGGCATGGCGAACGGTAACCGGATCTTGAAAAACATCTGCCACCGGGTGACGCCGCTGGCATCCCCCAGCTCGATGAACTCCTGTGGAGTCATGCGAATCCCCAGAGAGGTCAGCCGCATGGCCGGGGGCACGGCAACGATAAAGGTCGCCAACAGTGCGGTTGCCGGGCCGTAGCCGAGCAATGCAATTGCCGGCAACAGATAGATGTAAGGCGGCATGGTCTGGATCAGATCCAGAACCGGATCCACGAGTCGATCAAATGACGGCGCAAGACCGGCCAACACCCCCAATGGAATCGCAACAACCAGCGCCAACACGGTGGCGGTCAGTACCAAGGCAAGGGTACTGACCGTCTCCGGCCACAAGCCCATGACGTCGCAGAATATCAACGCCAAGCCTGTGAGCATCGCGAATCGAACGCCAACCGCCCGCCAGCCGATCAAGGCCAGGACAATCGCGATGACGTAATAAGGGGGATAGGCAATACACCACAAAACGCTTTCGTAAACGCCCTTCAGCATCGTATTAGCGGTGTCGAACACAAACTCGCCGTTATCCATCAGCCATTCCAGGCTCGAGTCGACAGCCGAATCGAATTGGTTGGAAAAGTCAGGCGTGCTCATGTTGACGCCTCCAGGACAGTGGCGGCTGACGAGGCCGCGAACTCATTCGGAATACCTTGAACGCCACGAAGCAGATCACGCAGCGTAATGACGCCTACCACTGCGCCGTTATCGACGACAGCGAGTGCATCGCGGTCGGACTTCATCGTCAATCCGATAAGCTCGTTGATATCCGCATCGGGCGAGGTTTTGGCCAGCCTGGAGATGTCGCAGCCAGGGTTCGCAACCTTGTAAGGCTCGACGGGCGTCATGACCGATTGAGCTTTGACCAGATGCAATCTGGAAATACCTGCGACAAATTCCGCTACGTAGTCGTCAGCCGGGTTAAGGACGATGTCCTCGGCAGTGCCCACCTGAATGATCGCGCCGTCTTTCATAATCGCGATGCGGTCACCAATACGGATCGCCTCGTCCAGGTCGTGAGTAATGAATACCGCGGACTTGCCAAGCTCCTTGGTCAGCTGGCGGAACTCATCCTGCAACTGCCGACGAATCAAGGGGTCAAGCGCACTGAACGGCTCATCCATCAAGATCACTTCAGGATCCGCCGTGATCGCCCGCGCCAGCCCCACCCGTTGTTGCATGCCACCGGACAACTCGCTTGGGTAGCGCGACATCCAATCGCTCAAACCCACCTTGGCCAACGCCTGTTCGGCCACTTTGTAACGCTCGGCCTTGCCCACGCCCTGCACTTCCAGGCCGAACGCCGTGTTCTCCAGAACCGTGCGGTTAGGCAGCAAGGCGACGCTCTGAAAGACCATGCCGATATGCCGCGCCCTCACCTCCCGCAGCTGTGCGGGCGTCAGGGATGAAAGGTCTTTGCCTTTGACCAGAACCTTACCGGCGCTGGGTGTGATGAGTTTGTTCAGAAGCCTGATCAGAGTAGATTTGCCACTGCCCGACAATCCCATGATGCAAAAGATTTCTCCTCGGCGAAGCTGGAGACTGACGTCGGAGACTCCGACCACACAGCCGTAGTTTTGCAGGATCTGAGTCTTGGTTAGCCCCTCCTTGACGACAGCATTCATCGCTGCAGGGGCGGCTTTTCCGAAGATTTTCCAGACTGACTGGCAATCTATCAGCACTTCATTAGTGTCTATTTTGGCCGTTGTCATTTCGTAACCCGTCGAACCAGTTTTTGCTGGTTTCTCTAATTAAATCAAAGGGCGGCAGTGGCGGAGAAAAGTACGTTCGTTATTTCTTTATATTTTCCCAGCGTTTCAAAAGCTCGGCATGGTTATCTGTCCAGCCTTTAATTGCCTGCTCCATGGTTTTGCCATCCTTGACCTCGCCGTTTATCGCGGTGATATCGGCAATCGGTACATATACGCTTGCCATAACTTCACGCGCGCGTGGGTAAGCTTTTGAGAAATCTTTGTGGCCAATCCAGTAATAACCTTGTGGTGGAGGGAAAATACCTTTTGGATCCTTGAGGAACTTCAGGTCAAACTTTTGCGCCATCCATGAAGGTTCCCAAACGGTGACAGCCACCCACTCTTTACGATCGACAGCCGACTTCAACGCCGCGGTCATGGCCGCGGTACTGCCTTCCAGCAATTTCAGCTTGATGCCGTAGGCGTTGACCGCATTGGTCGCATCGCTCATCAAACCCGAACCCGGCTCGATACCGATGATTTTGCCGCCAAACTTTTCAGCGTTGTCATTCAACTGCTCGACAGAATCGATATCCACATACTTGGGTACTGCAATACCCTGGTAGAGCCCGTAAGAAACCGGGGAGAGTTTTTCCAGACGGTTTTTGTTCTTGTTCCAATAATCGTTCGCCGCATAGTCGGTTTGCGAAGCAAGTACTTGGATATCACCTTTACTTAATGCGGCGTAAGCAATACCCCATTCGGAAAACTCTATGACTTTTACGCTATAACCGGAGTCCTCAAGCACCTTCTTTGTTATACCGGTAATGGGCGTCAAGTCTTCCCATGAAAGTGTGCCCATGGTGATTGTTTTTTCTTCTGCGTGAACGGGCAAACACATCATGCCAGCCACAGCGACAGCGCAGATTGCCTTCCAAATCTGTTTCATGGCGAACTCCGATCTACGTTTACAACTAGAGATTAGGCCTTCATAGAATAAAAGCCGGTTGTTTGAAGCAATTCAGCCCTCTCGCCCTGCTCTCAGTGCCTGCCAACGAATAACCGAGTTGACACCCAGCTTCGTCAATATCTTTGGCGGAAGCCTGCTCGGCCCTGGAGTACGACTGAAACTTTCTAAAACCCTCGAATGAGAGCCTGTGGCTAACTCAGCTGCCATCACGCCGGCCAAGGTGCTCTTGACCGTTCCCAGCCCATTTTCACAGCACGCCGAATACAGGTTTTCTTCTATTTCTCCAAACGCCGGGGCACTGTTGTGGCTCAAGCAGAGGCGCCCGGCCCAGCTGAATTCGAACGGTGTCGATTTCAATTCGGGAAAGCGCGCATCCAAAGAACAGCGCTGTTCTTCGGCGACTGCAGCAACCCGTCTCAGCGTCACTTGAATACTGGGGTCATAGGTGAACTTGGTCCGAATGACGATTCGCGAGAGACCGTTTGAAGAAATTTTGCGAACGGTCGCGCCCATCGGATCCGCTGGTAACAAAGCCCATCGAGCCTTGCCTGTCACCGCTCTTTCAAACTCATCATGACTATAAGCAGCCGTCATCGACGCGTAGGTAAACACGTGCAGCAGGCGACCTTGAAAATGGCCGAAGTCTTCGACATGACCGTTGACTGCGAGAATCACCTTGGGCGCATTAACAGCGCCACGATAAGATTTCGCCTTCCAGCTATTTCCCGTTCTGGACAACTCGATAATCGGCGACCGTTCATAAAGGCTGACGTTCTTATCCAGCCCGAATGCGAGATCTCTAATGTATTGAGCCGGCTGAATCATCACCGCACCGGGCGTATACAGCCCACTGTGGTAATAGCTGGAACCGGTGATCTCTTGCATCTGCGCGGCGTCCAGCAACTCGTACTGTTCACCAATGCTTTGAAGCGACTTGGCAAAATTGGCATTGAGCTTCATCCCACGTTCTGTCGCTGCCGCGTTTATCTTTCCCGAGGGATCGAAGGTCTCGGTAGACATGCCGTATTCGCGGGCGGCTTCAGCTGCAAAAGCGATGGCAAAGCGGTTCTGGGCAATTTCCAGCGACGTTGCAGACTCACCGGCAACCGAATATTCCCCCGATGAAAGACTGTGCGGCACGTCGATCATGAAGCCAGAGTTTCTGCCTGCCGGCCCCTTCGCAACTTCATGGGCGTCAACGATCGCAATGCTATCGCCTGGATGCAGCTGGGATAGCCTGCGAGCGGCGGAGAGACCGGCAAAGCCTGCACCGATAATCAGCCAATCCGCCGCCACGTTTCCATCAAGCATGCGGACAGGAGCCGTGCGTATGGAAATCGCCTCCCAACCTGAAACCCCGGTGTCGACCGGTAGGCGCTTGATGGTATGGGTGCTCATTTTTCGGTCTCATCAACCGACCGATCAGACACATCGATCCAGATGGTTTTGATTTCGGTGTACTGATCGTGAGCAAAAATGGATTTGTCCCGACCACCGAAACCCGACTCTTTGTAGCCGCCGAATGGCGTCGACGCATCACCTTCGCCAAAGCAGTTGACGGTGACGATGCCGGCGCGAATTTCCCGCGATAACTTGATTGCCCGTCGCAGGCTGCCGGTATAAACAGAGGCGGCCAGGCCGTATACCGTGTCATTGGCCAGGGCAATGGCTTCAGAGATCGTGTTGAAGGTGGTGACCGAAAGAATCGGGCCGAAGATCTCTTCCTGGAACAGACGACTGTCCCGATCCACACCGTCTATCACCGTTGGCTCTACGAAGGCACCGTCTTTCGTAGCTCCGCCGTACACAACTTCAAGCTTTGCGGCGGAGGCGTGCTCAAGGTACGACTTCACTTTTTCGAAATGCTCTGGGCTGACCAGCGACCCCACGCGATTTTGCGGATCCAGCGGGTCGCCCATCTTCCATTCGCGGATGTAGGCGCCCATGCGCTGCAGCAGTTCATCTTTGACCGACTCGTGGACAATCAGGCGCGAAGTCGCGGAGCAGTTTTCGCCCATGTTCCAGAACGCGCCGTTGACGACGTGCTCGGCCACGAGATCCAGGTCTTGCGCGTCGTCCATCACCACAGCAGGGTTTTTCCCGCCGCACTCGAGCACGATGCGTTTCAGGTTTGAATCGGCTGAGTAATGCAGGAAACGGCGACCGGTCGCGGTAGAGCCAGTGAAGCTCACCATGTCGACGTCGTTGTGCAAGCCAATCGGCTCGCCGACTTCTTTGCCGGTGCCGGTCACGATGTTGAGTACACCGGCAGGCACGCCGGCTTCGAACGCCAACTCCGCGACTCGCAATGTGGTCAGCGTAGTTTGCTCGGCGGGTTTAACGATCACCGAGCATCCTGCCGCGAGCGCCGGGCCGATTTTCCAGGCCAGCATCAGCAGGGGGAAGTTCCAGGGCAATACGCAGCCCACCACGCCAATCGGCTCACGGACAACCATGGTCAGCGCGTCGCTGCCCACCGGGGCGGTGTTGTCATAAATCTTGTCGATCAGTTCCGCGTGCCAGCGCAGTGTGTGAATGGTGTCCGGCACGTCAACCAACTGACATTCACTAACGGGCTTGCCGCTGTCGAGGCTCTCGAGAACTGCCAGTTCATGTTGATGGCGTTCAAGCAAATTCGCGAACTTCAGCAGAACAGCTTTGCGCTCCCTGGGAGCAATCGATCTCCAGCGCCCGTCCTCAAAAGCTTCTTTGGCATTAGCCACCGCAAAGTCGACATCCTCGGACGAACAAGCAGCGACGTTAGTCAAAAACTCACCCGTCGCCGGATTGTTCGTGGCGAACGTTTTGCCAGCGATCGCGGGCTTGAACGCGCCATTGATGAAGGCGTTGGACGGCAACGAAATGTCTTTGGCAATAGCGGCATATTCGGCCTTGCTCAGAAGATCACCCATGGCTGGCTCCCGACGTAATGTTTGCTACGTTGCGTTTCAGTTCGGCGATGACGGATTCAAGGCTTTGCTTTTCTTCAGGATCCAGAGGCTGAAGCGGTAACCGCACATCCCCTACTTTCAATCCTGCAACCTCGCAACCGTATTTGATCGACTGCACGAACTTGCCACCGTCCAATGCATTCATCAGCGGCATCATCGCCGACATGATTTGACGGCCTTTATCGAAGTTCTTTTCGATCACGCAAGCTTCATAAAGCGCTACGTGTTCCTTTGGCAGGAAGTTGGACCCTGCACAGACCCAACTCCTGGCGCCCCAGGCAAAAAACTCGAGCGCTTGGTCGTCCCAACCGCATGACAGTGCGATATTCGGAAACTCGCGAGCGAGCAGATGTACACGCCCCATGTCGCCGGAACTTTCCTTGATGGCAATGGCGTTTTTCGATTCGCTCACTCGGGTGAGGTATTCCTCATCCATCGAAACGCACATGCGACCCGGGTAGTTGTAAAGCATGATCGGCAGGTTGGCGGCGCGATCAATGGTCAGGGCGTGGATCGCGTTTTCCCGAGAGGTCGGCAGCGCGTAAGGAGGACTGGTGACGAGAATGGCGTCCGCCTTGATCGCTTTGGCATCCTTGGCGTATTGAACGGCATCTTCGGTGCGAATGGCCCCGGTACTCACGATCAGTTGAACCCGCGTACCGATGACATCCTTGGCATAAGCGGCAAGCTCAGTACGCTCTTCTGAAGTCTGCGCATAATATTCGCCGGTCGAGCCGCCGATAATAATGCCGTGTACCTTCGCCTCAATCAGCGATTCCAAAACTTCCGAGTACACACTCCAGTCGATCTCCCCATCAGGTTTATGCGGAGTCACTGCTGGCGTATAAATACCTTCAAATTTCAAGACGACTTCTCCGAAGATGAATGACGTGGAAGATCAACGAGCGCGTCCGCCTTGATGCCTTGGGGCGCGATAAAGATTTCCATGTTTTCTCGGGACAGTTCCCAATGTTCAAACACAAGATCAACCACTGCACCTTCATCGCGACGCTCAATGGCCTCGATAAATGAATCGTGGTGGCAGGCGGACAGATCAAGGCGTTGTTCCATATCCTCGTTCTGAGGCCGGAAAAAGGTATTACCGATTCGGGCGTGATCGATAAGCAGTCTTTCCAGGCTGGGTTGCAGATATTGGTTACCCGCCATCTCACCCATAATCGCGTGGAAGCGATTGTTCTCGACCACCATCGCCAGCGCATCCCTTGAAGTGGTGGCATGGCGGAAGCGGTATTGCGTGTCTTTTAAATCGATCAGTTGACGTGGCTTGAAGTTTTGAACGGCCAAGCGACCGATGGCTGCGTACATCATCGGCGCAACCAGAAAGAAGTTTCGCAGTGTCGAGTGATTCATCGGAATAACTCGAGCACCGCGGTTTTCCCGAATGTCGATATAACCTTCACCGGCCAGGCGGCGAAAAACTTCTCGAACAGGAGTGCGTGACAGGCCATAACGCTCGCTGAGAATGACTTCATCCAGCGCTTCGTCAGGATCGAGTTCCATCGTCAAAATTTGACGTTTCAAGTCTTCGTAGAGACAAGTTTTGCCGTTTTTCACAAACGACCTCCAGAGGTGGTTTTGCCGTCAGTGCGCCTGACTGATGAGTCCAGACTCGCACGGGTTTTTGGGGTGGTCAATAGATTGTATTTCTTGTGTATACATATAAAACACAAGAAATATTCGCTGATTTTTTGGTATTTTTTCTTTGTATTCAGATAGTTATTTATTGATTCAAAAAACGACGTGGTCGCTTACAGAAAAGAATCGGGTCGCTTTTGGAATGCTATTGCGTAGATCATTCCCTAATAAAGCTAATTACCAAGCGCACCTGTGTTTGGCGCGGTTGGCCGGGGACGACACGCGAGAGAGCGTTTGCGACATGCCATTAAGGCAAGGGAGAGGCGTTACTAAAAACGGAAAGCATTGAGCCGCGTCATAAAGGCTGAAAAACCCGAACTCCCTCCATACCGCTGAATCCAATGTGTAGGCCAATGGAGGTGAGTGAAATGAACAATGATGACCGTGTTAATGACGACAAATCAGAAACGACCTCGAACGTCCCGCCTGCCGATACGTCTGGCAAACCCGTCGATGTGATCGAAGGAGAGCTTGAGGACAGCGACAGTGACGCCGAAGGTATAAATGAAACTCATGCCCAGGAGCTGGAGGCTGAAGAGCTCAGGCGAAAAATAGCGGAGATAGAACGCAAGGTGGCGGACGGTAATTAGCGAAGGGCCGAGGCCTTCGGATCGCCTGTCGACGATGAAACTTGCTCAAGTCACAGAGGAAGCGAACGGTCTTGAATGACTCGTTTCATCACCAGAGTGGAAGTCAGGCGCTGAACGTTAGGCAACGTGGAAAGGCGCTCATCGTAAAGCTGCTGGAACGCTGGCAGATCTCGGGTGACGACATGGAGAAGGTAATCAGGCTCTCCAAAAAGCCTTTGAGCCTCCACTATCTGGGGGATCGCCTGAAGCGCAACCTCGAATGCTTCAACCGCCCGGCGATCGCCCTCGCGAAGCGTCGCAAACACCATTGCCGAAAAGTTAAGGCCGAGCGCGGCGGGAGCGAACTGTGCGCGATAACCCAGAATCACGCCTGATTCCTCCAGGGCACGCACCCGACGATGGCATGGGGACAGGCTAAGACCGACCCGCTCTGCCAGCTCAGTCACCGACAGGCGCCCGTCCGCCTGAAGCTCGGCAAGAATTTTCAGATCAATCCTGTCCATATAGAAGAATCTCCCTCAACGCGATATCCAGACTGGAATAATAGAGAAAATATTCTAGCCGGTTTCAATTATTCTTTCCGTGAACTTTATGGCTGGTCGTCCGCACTTTTCGAAACAAGTCGGACCGACTCTCAATGTCTGCGAGATAGAAACATGCAAGTACCCGTTGAAATAAGAAGGTGGCGAATATGACCCCTAGTGTTCTCGCCGCATTCTGGGCTGTGTCGTTTTTGTTTGTGATTACACCGGGGGCGGATTGGGCGTACGCGATCTCGGCGGGCTTGTTTGGGCGTGTCGTGATGCCCGCCGTGGCCGGGCTGTTGATCGGGCATTTAGTCGCAACGTTGGTCGTGGCGGCCGGTGTCGGCGGACTTGTTGCGAGCAACCCCGTTGCCCTTTCGGTGCTCACCGTGGGTGGGGCTGGGTATCTGCTATGGCTGGGCATCAACATGCTTGTGCATCCCTCGGTTCCTCGCGCGGGACAGGCCCAGGAATCCGCCTCCTGGACGCGCTGGACCTTTAAAGGGCTTTGCGTGAGCGGCCTCAACCCCAAGGTATTCCTGCTGTTCCTGGCGTTGCTGCCTCAATTCACCGACCCGAAAGCCTCTTGGCCGGTGCCGATGCAAATTATCGCGTTAGGCCTGCTCCACGCGTTCAGTTGCGGCGTGATTTATCTGCTGGTGGGGTTCGGCTCTCGAATCGTGTTGCAGGCACGCCCCGTTGCGGCTCAAGTGGTCAGTCGGCTTTCGGGGGCGATCATGATCATTATCGCGGTGCTGTTGCTGATCGAGCAGATCTTGCACTGAGCGTTTATTCATCTCGGAGGAAAAGATAATGAGTGACACGTTCTCGCCTTACGGCAACAACGAAGTGTCGAATGTGAAATCACGCATCCGGATTCCTCATCTGCAACAGATGAAAGTGCAAGGCCAGAAGTGGGCGATGCTGACGGCCTACGACATGTACACGGCCACGATTTTCGAAGAAGCCGGCATTCCTGTTCTGCTGGTGGGCGACTCGGCATCCAACAATGTCTACGGTCATGAATCCACGCTTCCCGTCACGGTTGACGAGCTGATTCCACTGGTACGGGCCGTCACCCGATCAACCCGCAGACCATTGGTGATTGCCGACCTTCCCTTCGGCTCCTACCAGGCCTCTGCCGAGCAATGTTTTCACACCGCCGTGCGTTTCATGAAGGAAGGTGGCGCCCATGCGGTGAAAATCGAGGGGGACGTTGAGATGCTGCCGCAAGTCGAGAAGCTCACCCGCTCGGGGATTCCGGTAATGGCTCACATCGGCTTTACCCCGCAAGCTGAACATCAACTCGGTGGCTATCGTGTTCAAGGACGAGGTGACGGCGCGCAGCGACTGATCGAAAGTGCCCGCGCCTTCGAGGCCGCCGGCGCCTTCGCGCTGCTCATTGAAATGGTGCCTGCTGAAGTCGCTGCACGCATCACTGCCGCCGTGTCCATTCCTACCGTCGGCATTGGCGCCGGCAACGGTTGCGACGCTCAAGTACTGGTTTGGCAGGACATGGCGGGGCTGCGTACCGGGCCTCTGCCCAGGTTTGTCAAACAATACGCCGACATGCGGGGCGTGCTGCTCGGGGCCGCGCGCGACTTCGCCGGCGATGTGCAAGCGGGCGACTTTCCAGGGGACGAGCATTCCTTCTAGTCGACAGTACAAGGGACTTCAATGAAAAGCTTCAGACAGCGTGCAGCCGAAGGGCTTCAGACCGGTGACAGCTTCACCCTCTCCCGCTGCTTCACGCAGGAAGATATCCAGCGCTTCGCGCAGATCTCCCGCGACTACAATCCGGTGCATCTTGATGCTCGTTTCGCCGAAACCCGACGCTTTAAAGCGCCGGTTTCTCATGGCCTGCTGACGGCCAGCCTGATGACTGAAATCGGCGGCCAGATTGGCTGGCTGGCCTCAGCGATGACATTCCACTTCAAACGCCCCGTTTATCCAGGGGATACCGTCACTTGCCATTGGCTCATCAAGGACATGGATGAAAAAGGTCGTGCCACGGCGGTTATCACGATGACCAACGAGGACGCCATTACCGTGCTGGAAGGAGAAACCAGCGGCGTTTTGCCTGGCCCGCAGGAGCGGGAAATCATGAGGCAGATGCTGGCCGAGGGTGATCCCACAAATGGGGTGGCGCGTTCTGATGGATGATTGCCATGGGTTGAGAGCAGCCCTTACTAAACCGGGGGGGGGGCGGGCAGTTACTGCCTCTCGCCACGGGTAGTAACCGGCCAAGAGCAGTCGTTCATTTATAGACCGCATCAAAACAGTGGTAAGGGCTCCAGCAAAGCAACTACTGCGGAACGCTTACCATCCATGCTTAAAATTTGAGCTTTCTATAGGTAGCATTTTTTCTTTTGGCCATTTTCCAACGTTCCTTCAACCGAGCTCTCAACTAAATTATAAATACAAGTCATTTCTGACTTGTCTTTTGTTGTTAATCGAAATTTCACTGGACTACCACTTAGCAAATCAGACGAAAAATCTTTACTTTTTACAGGCACGCATTGAAGCTTCTGACTTATTACTTTTATTATCAAATCAGATTTTTTTTGTTTCTCGGCATTTTCCGCTGCCGCTTTTTCCCTTTTTATTTGTGCATTGTAATCTGCGAAGGAAATACTGTTTCTCCTCCACTCCGGCTTAAAAAGCCCTACCCTATTGTCTACGAGCAACAGTTCTTCTGTATTATCGACTTTCGCACTGATAGATACGATTTTCCAATGAAAAATATCGTCCTCACTGACAAAGTCGCCGGTTGCACTTGAACCCATAACATTCAAGTGGTAATCAACACCATTTTTCACCAGTTTTGCCCGAATATGCGCATCAAGCCTCTGATGTATTCCTTTGATAACTCTCAGAACATTGTTATCTTGATCGTCACATGCTTCTTTGAATGTACGCAAGCTATCTTTTGAAGCATTCCCACTCAACTCTTCATTAGTATAAGACTTGCTTTTTACAATGTTAATCGCTTCATTTATGATTCGCGTGTGCTCCGTCTCTGACATTTTCGTGTCTTTATTAGGTCCCTGAGGGGAAAAACCTGTCCAGCCCTGAACAGCGGGCGTTGCAGGTACCGCAGGAGCCCCTGGCGAGTTTTGTGTAGCTGGTTTAGCAGGTTTGGCCGGTATGGCAAGTGCGGCACTTTCATAGGTCACGGTAATCAAATTTGCCTCCAATGGCGAGCGCGGATAGCGTCCGTATCAAGTCTATGGTTGATTTTTTTTACGGAACCTCATGGCACGATAAAACTTTCGTTTTTAGTCATCCTATGCTCTCCCAAATCGCCGTTAAGAGCATATCGAGAATAGACGTCACTCAGTACAAACGTCGAAAACCACCTAAATAAAGTGCCTCAACCACCAGTGAATGCTGAGCAGAGGCCGGCACATCTCACCCAAGAGCTCAACCTTTACCGTTTTGAGTTAACGGAGAATTTTCTGGGGCAGCCGATCCTTGAACGTTGGGAAAGAGAGTCGCCTGACGGGTCAGAGCCCCTCGTGACAGGCAGAAATCGACCCAGAACTGTCATTCGCGGACGGCGGATATTGGCACCGATGAACGGCAGTCTATGGACTAGAGGCAGGATTAATAAACCAAGCATACTCCGCCAGCAGTGCCGCAACCAAACCGACTCCTCCTTGAATACGCACCCACCGAGCAGCTGTTTTACTACTAAGAGATTCGTTTGTAATGCTAAACATGTTTCTCATAGACCACATCCAGATACGACTTTGCTTTACATAGTTGAGCACCCGCTCTGGTGCAAACGCCATTGCGGTTGATATAAATACACACCATAAGAGTATCAGCTGTAGAATTATCCAGAGCATATGCGACTTCCGTTACGCCCCAACATTTTGTTAGCTGAGCGGGGTTATTTTCAATGTCTGAATAACATCCTTTGGGTTTTTCTTGTAGCATTTAATCATGTGGTCGCAATAGTCGCCGACAGCGCGAATGGTTAAATTGCCAGAGCTTATTACTTTGTATGTTTCTCTATCACATACATCGAGAATATCGCCTTCAACTTTATCATATTCATTCGGATTAAATAGACCGGGAGGGTGGGTAGCTTTCAAGTCACTCCCAAATACCGCCTCTTTGTTAAGAGAATCCACGGGAACATTGAAGATGTACGCAATTCTCTGCAAGGCAAATTCACGGACAATTTCATCTGTTTCGCTCATGATACATTCTCATACCATCATTTCTCACAACCGTATTTACCTGAGGAAGTGGTATCCCAGGCAGCCTTTCCTATCACACCCAATTATAGACACCTTCTGCGAACTCCTACTGTTGGACTGGCCATAAGGGTCTAGGTGTATTCGTGGAGAGCGCTCTGAGGAGGTTGGCCCATACCGAGGAGATAACGGCACCAGTCAATTGACCGCTAGGCCGACTGTAGCCCTTCGCTACGGGCAGCAATCGACCCAAAGTGTGTAAAAACGCTTCGCCAAAATTGAAGTGTGCGCGTCTACGTTAAATCTGAAACTTATCGGCACGTCAGCAGATGTGGATTTCGCGTAGAAGTGCGATTTTCAGTCCGGTTTTGAGTACCTGTCGCGCTGAAAAACGGTCGCCTGCACTGCTAAAATCCACGTACCCATCCCAACTCTGGAGAACCAAGATGATCAGCAAGAACACGATTTGTCTCTGGTACGACGGCACCGCGCTGGACGCTGCGACGTTCTACGCCGAGACGTTCCCGGACAGCGCCGTGGGCGCTGTCCTTCGCGCGCCTGGCGACTATCCGGCGGGCAAACAGGGCGATGTCTTGACGGTGGAGTTCACGGTGATGGGGATCCCTTGTCTCGGGCTGAACGGCGGGCCGGGGGTCAAGCACAACGAGGCTTTCTCGTTCCAGGTGGCGACCGACGACCAGGCCGAAACCGACCGCTTGTGGAACGCGATCGTCGGAAATGGCGGCCAGGAAAATGTATGCGGTTGGTGCCAGGACAAGTGGGGGCTGTCGTGGCAGATCACTCCACGTGTCCTGACCGCCGCGATAGCCAATCCTGATCGAGCGGCGGCCAAGCGCGCGTTCGACGCCATGATGGGGATGGGCAAGATCGACATCGCAGCGATCGAAGCGGCTCTGGAGGGTTAACCAGCGCCCGCGGATGCGAGGGCATACCGACGCGCTGGTCCAGACTACGCCTGCGGTTGGTGACTGGTCACACAGTGGATTCCGCCACCACCGGCGGCGATCGCGTCGATGTTGAGCTGTACCACCTCACGGTCCGGGTAGAGCTCAGACAACAGATCAAAGGCTCTGGTATCTGCTGCCTTGTCACCAAACTCGGGCGCAATGATTGCCCCGTTGATGACGAAGTAGTTGATGTAGCCGGCGGCAAAGTCCGGGTTGTTGCGGCTGAACTTGCTCTTGCGTGGATTGAGCGGTGGCGACACGGTATGCACCTGCAGTTTGCGGCCGTCGGCATCCGTGGCCTGTTTGAGAATCTCCAGGTGGGTCAGTGTCACTTTCCGGTCGTAGGACTCAGGGTCGTTGTCGAGGTTGGCGATCACCACGCCTGGCTTGACGAAGCGGGCGTAGAAGTCGACGTGGGCGTCGGTGATGTCCTTGCCTTTGATGCCCGGCAGCCAGATGATTTTGCGCAAGCCCAGGCGGGCTTTCAGCTCTTGCTCGACCTCGGCCTTGCTCCAGTCGGGATTGCGGTTGCTGTTGATCCAGCTGCTTTCGGTCATGATCGCCGTGCCATGACCATCGACTTCAATACCACCGCCCTCGCCCACCAACTCGCTGCGGATGTGATCGGCATCCACGGTGTCGGCAACCAGAGCGGCCACCTGCGCATCCTTACTGTACTGCTGCTTGTTGCCCCAGCCATTGAAGTTGAAATCCACGGCGCCGAGCTCGCCGGCCCCATCGATGACAAAATTGGCCCCGATATCACGCATCCAGACATCGTCGAGTTCGGTGGTGACGTAAGTGATGTTAGTCGTGCCGCAATGTTCTTCGGCCAGTCTCCGCTCGCTATTGCGACAGAACACGGTCACCGGCTCATAGTGGGCAATGGTGCGAGCAATCAGGCCAATGGCCTCTTGCACATCGGGGGTGAAATCCTCCCAGATGGCCTCCTGTGCGCCAAACGCAACGAAGGCTCGCCGGTGTTTGTCGCCCTCATCCGGCATGCGCCAGACACCTTGTGTGGCCGCTCGTGCGTTCAAGGGCGTCAGGCCAAGTCCGATGGACACTGCAGCGCCCAAACCGGCCACTACCGATAGGTGTTTGATGAACTCTCGACGAGTCGACATGATGATTCCTGAGTGTTTGTCTGAAGTCATTTCGTGGTGGCTGTCTTGAACTTGGTCCAGGTTCGCATGCGCGCCCGCATGTCGGGCTGGGGAATGTCCTTGCCAGGAATCAGCCGCTCGTAAGTGGCCTCGTCGAGGTAAATATCCGGGTTGTTGCGCATGGTTGCATCGACGCTCGGACGTGCCTTGGCATTGGAGGTGGGATAACCGGTGAAGTTACTGATCGCGGCCATGTTTTGCGGGCGCATGACGAAGTTGATGAATGCATAGGCGTACTCCGGATGTCTGGCGTCGACGGGAATCGCCATGGTATCCATCCACACCGTGGTGCCCTCACGGGGAATCCGGTACTGGAACGTGGTCTTCTTACCGGCGGTGTCCGCCGTCCGTTGCGCCTGCGTCATATCCCCGCTGTAACCGAGCGACAGGCACAGGTTGCCGTTCACCAGATCGGTCACCGGCTGCGACTGGAACTTGCGTATGTACGGCCGTAGTTTGAGCAATAGTTCACTCGCCGCAGCCAGGTCTTCAGGCTTTGCACTGCGTGGCTCACGACCGAGGTAATTGAGCGCCACCGCCAGCACTTCGTCCGGCGAATCGATCATCGAAATACCGCAGTCGGCAAACCTGGCGGCCAGCTCGGGTTTGAACAGCATGTCCAGGCTGTTGACCGGGGCATCGGGCATGCGTTGTTTGATCTGCTCGGCATTGTAGGTCAGGCCGATGGTGCCCCAAGTGTAAGGGACAGTGGCCTGGTTCGAATGCACATAATGCGTGCGCAGTTTCTGCAAACCGGGTTCGATGTCATCCAGGGCCGTGAGTTTTGACCGGTCCAGCGGCAGCAGGCTGCCAGCGCGCATCAAGCGCTCGGCCACGGTGTCGCCCGGGAAGATCAGGTCGTAACCACTGCCGCCCGCCAGCATCTTGGCTTCCAGCGTCTCACTGCCATCCATGACGTCGTAGATCACGTTGATCCCGGTTTCGGCGGTGAATCGGGTCAGGGTGTCCTCGGCGAAATAGTCGGCCCAGTTGTACAGCCTGAGGGTTTTCTCCTGCGCGTGCAGCGACGGCAAGGCACCGCCAAGCGCCAATCCCAGCGCGCCGATCAACAGCTTGTTGGACATGCGCATATCAAACCCCTTGAGTGTTCCAGCGTGCATTGAGGTGACGACCATCCTGGCTTAACAGCGCCCCGTACATCTCCGGACGACGGTCGCGGTAAATGCCCCAGCTCAGGCGCTCTTCACGCATGGCGGTCAAATCCAGGCTGTGAACCAGCACGCCGGTACTGTCTCGGTCGGCCTCGGCGAGCAGCTTGCCCTTGTGGTTGCAGATAAAGGACGAGCCGTAGAAGTTCATCTGCAGGGTCGGATCGGTGGTCGCCACCTCTGGGCCGACGCGATTGGCCGCCACGACCGGAAGGATGTTGGCAGCAGCATGGCCGCGCATGGTCATTTGCCAGTGGTCACGTGAGTCCAGCGCTGCGCAGCCAGGTTCAGAGCCAATGGCGGTGGGAAACAGCAAGACTTCGGCCCCCATCAACGCCAGGCAACGCGCGGTCTCGGGGAACCACTGATCCCAGCAGATCCCTACACCGATGCGCCCAAAAGCCGTGTCCCAGACACGGAAGCCCGTATCGCCGGGGCTGAAGTACTCCTTCTCCTGATAACCGATGGCGTTGGGAATATGGGTTTTGCGATACACACCCAGCAGGCGCCCATCGGCATCGGCCACGCTCAACGAGTTGAAGTAGGCATTGCCTGCCTTCTCGAACCAGCTCAGCGGCAGCACCACCCCCAGCTCTTTGGCCAAAGCGGCAAAGCGCTTGAGTACAGGGCTGTCTCGATATTCTTCGGCCAGCGCCAGGTGTTTATGGCTTTGCTCGATGCAGAAATACGGTGTGGCAAACAGCTCCTGCAACAGGATGACCTGGGCGCCCTTGGCAGCCGCCTCACGCACCAACCGCTCAGCCTGATCGAGGTTGTGTTGCAAGTCCCAGGTGCAGGGCATCTGGGTGGTGGCAATCGTCAACAGGGTCATGGCATCAACCCTCCAATGGCCAGGCGGGTTGTTGCTGGGTGATGCAATGCACCCCGCCGCCGCCATGCGCCAGATGATTGATCCGCACCGGTACCACTTCGTGCTCGGGGAAGGCTTGAGCCAACACTTTCGCAGCCGCATGGTCAGCATCGATGCCATAGGCCGGCATGATGATGGCGTTGTTGGCGATGTAGAAGTTGGTGTAGGAGGCACAGAACACTTCAGCGTCGGTGTCCACGGCATCGCTCGCTTCATACAACTCGATCAGCTCGAATTTTCGGCCTTGGGCATCTGTTGCCAGCTCCAAAACGCGACGGTTTTCCCGTACCACCTCGGCATACACCGAGTGCTTGTCGTGAGTGGCGTCCACCAGCAACACGCCAGGACGCGCGAATGCGCACACGCCATCGACGTGGCCGTCAGTCATGTCGCCGGTTACATGGTCCGGATCGCCCGGTAGCCAGATGGTTTTCTTCACACCCAGCAAGCGGGTGAAGATTTCTTCCATCTCGGCCTTGTTCATGCCCGGGTTGCGATTGGGATTGAGCAGCACCGACTCGGTAGTGATCAGCGTGCCTTCGCCGTCGACATGGATGGCGCCGCCTTCGTTACTCAGCGGTGTACCAAAACACTGCACGCCCAGGTGATTGAGTGCGCGGCGCGCCAGGCTTTCGTCCAGATCATGCGCCGACTTGCCGCCCCACGCATTGAAGCGCCAGCTCACACCGGCCAGGCCTTGTTGCGGGTGGCAAACGAAGCTTGGGCCGGAGTCCCGGCACCAGCTGTCATTCACCGCCAGCTCGATCAGTTCGATGTTGGGTCCGCACAGCGCTTGGGCACTGGAGACTGCAGAGGGGTCGACGACCATCTTCACCGGTTCGAAACGGGCGATGGCGTTGGCCACGCGGGCGAAGTCCTCTTGGACCAGCGCCAGCGTAACGCCCCAACCCGATTCCCAGAGCGCCTGGTTATGTGGCCAAACCATCCAGGTCGCGGTGTGCCTGACCCACTCTGCCGGCATCACCCAACCACTGTTTCGAATTTCATTCTGCTGCATGACAAGTACCTTTAAGTTAAGCCATTGTGTTCAATGAAAATTGCACTGGCGGTCTTGGCATGCATGCTACGGCTGTAAAAAAGGGCAAACAAACGATGGATTTTGCGGAAAACTGATTAGGAGAACTTATCGATATGCTCAAGCACTGGCCACCGCTCGGCACCCTCCGCGGCTTTGAAGCCGCTGCCCGGCTGGGCAGTTTCCACAAGGCTGCCGACGAGTTGCACCTTACCCAGTCCGCCATCAGTCAGCAGATTCGCAGCCTTGAGGCGTACCTTGAACAGCCCTTGTTCTTTCGCAGTGGACGCAGCGTCAGCCTGACCGATGCGGGTCACGACTTGCTCAGCACCACCCAGACGCTGCTGCAACAACTGGCCGTCGGCATACGCCGGCTTGGGCAGTATCAGAAACCCAACCAACTGGTGCTCAACACCACCCCGGCGTTCGCCCGTCATTGGCTGCTGCCGCGCCTGGGGGATTTTCGCCGTCAGCATCCGGAAGTCGATCTGTGGATTTTCAGTACCGATGAAGTCCCGGACATGACCAGCCAGACCATCGACCTCGCCGTGCGTGACGACATCAGTTCCCAAGCCGAGTGCAGCTTCAAGGTGCTGCACGCAGACCGCCTCTACCCGGCTTGTCACCCGAACCTGTTGGCGCTGCCACGGGAACAACGCACCACGCTTCATGGCGAGCGGGAAATGGACTGGAGTCACTGGGCGGTGGAAGCCGGCATCGATGTAGGCCAGCAAGATCAGGGGCTGAACTTCTCCGACCCCGGCCTGCTGCTGGATGCCGCGTGCTCAGGGCTCGGTATCGCCTTGGTCAGCCAATTACTGAGTCAGCAGGCGCGCGCCAACGGCTTGTTGCAGCCCTTGGTGGAGCAAACCATTCGCGGCCCGAACTGGGCCTTGCTGACCCATCGAGACAGTGAGAGCAATGCACGAAGCTTCAGCGAGTGGTTGCTCGGTAACCTGGAAGCAACAAGCCCGACAACGTAACGATTCTGGTCCAAATATTTCGTCCGCTCATGAGCGATTGCAATTGGGCCAAAACCGGTCAATATCGCTCCTTTCGTCTACCCTCACAAAGCGCCAGGCAGCGATAAGCGTGTGCCAGGCGCCTCGACATTCTTTCGTTAATACACCGGAGATTTTCCATGCTCAAGCGTACCCTGGCATTGGCCGTCAGCTTGATCCTGCCTTTTTGCACCCTGTTGGCTCAGGCCGCCGATACGCTGAAAGTCAGCGCGATTCCCGATGAAGCCCCGACCGAACTGCTGCGAAAGTTCAAGCCGCTTGGCGCCTATCTGGAACAACAGTTGGGCATGAAAGTCGAGTTCGTGCCCGTGAGCGACTACCCGGCCGTGGTCGAGGCGCTGGCCACCGACCGAATCGACCTGGCCTGGCTGGGCGGCTTCACGTTCGTGCAGGCACGCCTGAAAACCGGCAATGCCATTCCGCTGGTACAGCGCGAACAGGACGCCCAATTCACCAGCAAATTCATCACCGCCGACCCTGCCGTCAAGTCCCTCACCGATCTCAAGGGCAAGACCTTTGCCTTCGGCTCGGTGTCCTCCACATCGGGCAGTCTTATGCCGCGCTACTTTATGCTCAAGGACGGCATCAAGCCTGAAACCTACTTCAGCCGCGTCGGCTACTCCGGCGCCCATGACGCCACTGTCGCCTGGGTCCAGGCCGGCAAAGTGGACGCCGGGGTACTGAACGCCAGCGTGTGGGAAAAACTGGTCGCCGCCGGCAAGGTCGATACCGCCAAGGTCAAAGTGTTTGCGACCACCCCGGCTTACTTCGACTACAACTGGACGGTGCGTGGGACTCTTGACCCAGCGCTGGCGGCCAAGATTAAAGCAGCCTTCCTGACCCTCGATCCGGCGAAGCCTGCGGACAAGGAGATTCTGGATTTGCAGGCCGCCAGCCGATTCATCGAAACCAAGCCCGAGAACTACAAGGGCATCGAGGAAGCCGCACGCGCCGCCGACCTGCTCAAATGACATTGCATCTGACCCAGGTCAGCCTTACCCACGCCAACGGCGTCCAGGCGCTGCGTCGCGTGGACCTGCACATCGGTGCAAGCGAACAGGTCGCCATCATCGGCCCGTCTGGCGCAGGTAAGTCGAGCCTGCTCAACTTGCTGGCCACCGCCCTGCGACCGGGCAACGGCGAGTTGCAGGTGCTCGGCGAGCAAGCCTGGCAGCTTTCTGCCCGTCAGCGTCAGCGTCTGCGCGCACGCATCGGCCTGATCCATCAAGTGCCCCCACTGCCACCGCGCCAGCGCGTGGTCACTGCGGTTCTGGCCGGAAAGCTGGGTCAGTGGGGTCTGGGCAAGAGCCTGCTGAACCTGCTGCATCCACTGGATATTCCGGGCGCACGCACGGCATTGGCCAAGCTGGACCTGAGTGACAAGTTGTTCGCGCAATGCCAGCAATTGTCCGGTGGACAGCTGCAACGCGTGGGCATTGCCCGCGTGTTGTACCAAGCGCCCGAGGTGTTGCTGGCCGATGAGCCGGTTTCGGCCATGGACCCCGTGTTGGCCCAGCACACGCTTTCGGTGCTCTGCAGCCATGCCCGGCAGCACAACGTCACCCTGGTCGCCAGCCTGCATGCGGTGGAACTGGCCCTGGCGCACTTTTCGCGCATCATCGGCTTGCGTGATGGACAGATCCTGTTCGACCTTCAGGCCAGCGAAGTCGACCGTGAGTTGCTCGACAAGCTCTACGCCAACGAACAACTGCTATCCCCACCGATTTTTGCTCCGGCGCCCTTGAGTGTGCAGATTCCCCGATGCTGACCCGTGATACCCGAGATCCGGCCACCCGGCCCCGCCTGCTGCTCACCTTACTGGCCCTCGTCTTGCTGTGGCCAGGGATCCACTTCAGCGAATTGGACCTCAGCGTACTGGTGGCGAGTGACAGTCAGAGCGAGATGGGCCGGTTTGTGTCCGCCTTCTGGCCACCGGCCCATGGCGAAGAGTTCATTGAGCTGTTGTTGCAAGCCACCCTGCAGACCCTGGCCATCGCCACGGCCGGCATGGCCCTGGCGTTGCTGTTAGCAGTCCCCGCCAGCCTGTTGGCCAGCCGTGCTCTGTCGCTGTCTGCTGCCTCCCGTGCCGGCCACCCGAGTTATTGGGGCCAACTGCTGCGTTGGCCGATACGCGGTTTACTGATCTTCCTGCGTAGCGTGCCGGAAATCGTCTGGGCCCTGCTGTTCGTGCGCGCCGTCGGCCTCGGCCCGACTGCCGGGGTGCTGGCCATTGCCATTACCTACAGCGGCATGTTGGGTAAGGTTTACGCGGAAATTTTCGAGTCGGTAGACCAGCGCCCGGCTCACGCGCTACTGCAATCGGGCAGCGGTCGGCTCGCAGCCTTCTGCTACGGGATCCTGCCCAATGTCGCTGCGGAGCTGCTGTCGTACACGGTGTACCGCTGGGAATGCGCCATCCGCGCCTCGGTGGTGATGGGCTTCGTTGGTGCCGGCGGTCTGGGCCAGCAAATAGATCTGTCGTTGCGCATGTTCGCCGGCGGCGAAGTGGCCAGTTTGTTACTGACGTTCCTCGTATTGGTACTGCTCGCCGATCAACTCAGCCGCCTGTTGCGCTGGAGGCTGGCATGAATCGCCTGATCAACCTGGCACTGCTGCTCTGCATCGGGGCAGCGGTGGTCGCCTCGTTCATCTACCTGGGCATCGACCTCGGCGAGCTGGGCGGCACCGGCAACCTGAAGCAGATGGGCGCTTATGCGCAGCGTTTTCTCAGCCCGGACCTGAGCCCCGGGCATCTGCAAGCCATCGCCCACGGTGCGTTGGAAACCATTGCCATGTCGGCCCTTGGCACCCTGCTCGCGGCGGTGTTCGGTCTGCTATTGGCATTGCCTGCGGCCGGACGCTTCGGCTGGCCATTGCAGAGCGCATCGCGCCTGGTGCTCAACGCCTTGCGCGCCGTTCCGGAACTGGTGTGGGCCGCGCTGATGGTCCTTGCCGCCGGTCTCGGCCCCAATGCCGGTACCCTGGCATTGGCCCTGCACACCACCGGGGTACTCGGCCGGCTGTTCGCCGAAGCACTGGAAAACACCCCACCGGAACCCGCCGAAGCCATCCGCTTGCAGGGCGGCAACGCTGTATGGGCTTTCTGTTACGGCACCCTGCCCAACCTGTTGCCCCAGCTACTGGCCTACATCCTGTACCGCTGGGAAAACAATATCCGCATGGCCAGCGTGCTCGGCTTCGTCGGCGCCGGTGGTTTGGGGCAGATGCTCTATGTCAGCCTCAGCCTGTTCCAGGAAGCTCAAGCCAGCACGGTTATTCTGGCCATGCTGTTACTGGTACTCGCCGTCGATACATTGAGCAACTGGAGCCGTCAACGGTGGGTCAAGGCTTGACTGCTTCAGATGCATCTGCAAGGCGCCCGGCAATCGTTCAGTGGGTCTTCGAAGCTATGCAAACCCGAGGAACGACAGAATAACCACGACGATCACAACGACCCCAACGATGTAGATGATGTTGTTCATGAAGGCCACCTCTCAACCTGGACAGGACTGCAACACGAGGGTGCTACAAATACAAAGTACTGCACCTTTGCGCGCAATTCCATTCGGAACATGCATGGGGTCTGCTCTCGCCGAAACCTTGGTTTGACGCCGGGGCAAAGGGCGACGGATTCGTTTTCCCTGAACGTCCGCCCGGGGGGATTTCGGCCAGTCACGCCAGCCTGGGCCAAAGGCGGCCTCCCAAAGCCAAGGGATGCACTCAGTTTCCTCGACCACCTATTGATCGCGGCCTGTCATCGGCTAGTGGTGCTGGGGTGTTGGGCGTGAAATATAGGCCTATGATTTATAGGGACTTTTAAAAAAAGTCGGAATCGGTAGCGCAGAGTTATCTAGGGACTTCTATTATTTCGTTATCGCCGAATCCGGTCTAATCACTGTTATACGTTAGCGACAAAGCCAGGAGAGTAACATGTCGATAAAAAAAAGAACGGCCTTACTCTTGCTGGCTTTTTGCTTTTTCGGAGTTACAAGTTGTGCCAACATAAGAAACTATTCAGAAATCTCAAGCGAAAGAGACAAGAGCATTGTTCCTGATATCGATTATTATGACCTTGCATACAATGTAGATGTTATTGTGCTTCCCGCAGAAACAAAAAACAAAGAAAACGTAACTATTGACAATAGTTTTTCAGGTGAACTACAGATTTCAAACTGGGGAACTGCTATCAAGAATGCAACCCAGAAAGAAATTCATAACAGTGATCGCTTTATCGAATTTGGACATTACAGTGGGCGCATTGAAATAAGCGCAGAAGTCTCTTCAGTGTCTATAAGCAACGCCTGGGGCGGCGTCCGATCGAAGTGCAATGTTGTTTACACATATAAAGATTTAGTGGCAGGAAAAACACTCGCCAAGCGTGATAGCGCCATTGAAGTAATGACACTCTCCCCTAGCCTGCCAAAATCAAGTAATAGTTTCGTTTATAGCTTTGATCAACTCACCTATGCCATTGCTCGCGAGGCGATTATTGGTCTCATTCGGTTACCGCCTATTGCCGACATCCAGCTAACACAGAAGCAAGTTAAATTTTATAACTCGAACATCAAAAGAAAACCCAACAAAATCATTAGCTACGTTCCAATTGACAACCTTATTCGCAAGAACAAAACGGAACTGAACCCTGCTTTTTCAACGACTAAGAAAGTCAAAAAAAGCAGAAATAAATTGGCAAATAAAAACAAATCAAAAGTTACAGCAGAGATCGTCTCTGCTCCCGCGGCCCCGAAATCTGACACAGTTAGTGATACACCCACCGCAAACACCGTTAAATCGAGTGAAAACCCTGTCAGTCAGAACTCAAGCCAGGCTACGACTGAAACTAAAAATGACGATAGAAGTTTAGGAGGCATTGCTGGTTCATCGGAGCGCTTGAAGGATGCCACCGTTAAAAACGACGAGCCCAGTTATGACGGCAGTGGATATACAGCCGCACCGGGACTCAACCAACCTCAAATCGAGGTGTCGGAAGAGCAAGAAAGAGCAATGGACGAATGGTTGAAAGAGGAAAAAGCAAGGTTACAGAGAGCGACTGGCAATGCCGCTTCACGTACCGGGTACACAACCATACCGCGACTCTATCAACCTCAAAACAAGGTATCGGCAGAACAAGAAAAAGCAATGGATGAATGAAAGAACAATAAAGAAAACTCCGCAACCAACGCCAAAGAGTGCGGATCGGAAAATCGGAGTCACTGGTCAAGTCGCCGCAGAACTCAGAAGTTATGCGACGGCATTTTCAAATCCGCCGCACCCGTATCAAAGCGCAAAGCCCATCGTAAAAAATACCTCCCTCATCTTAAACGCTGCGCCCTCCCTAAATTCATAAGTTCATTAGTCATCATCAGCCATATGAGCATGCGAGGGGGGAGTATTGCCGCCTACCTCACGTAAACTCCCGAGACGGCGCCCCATTGATATGTATGGTTTGAGTAAGGCAGTAGCCACGATTTCTGACTGCGCGAAAGAGATACCTACCTCCAGCGCTTTTCTTGAACTTTACTTGCAGTCTACTCAAACTCATCTCCAGGCCACGATAGAGACCAGGCTCTCTCCCAATACTACTAATCAGCTCTGCCCTACTGATTACGCGCTCCTCCTTGAGGAGCATATTCTTTACAATTACGCTCTCAATATTTGTCAAGTGTATTTGATGGGTACCGTCAAACAGGATTCGATTATTTATATCGAGCTTCCAGCATTGAGGGCATTTAAGTGATATCTTTGCAAAGTTTGTCATGGTTTTTGATTGCACAATCGATGAATATAACAAAAAACAAATCGCAAAAACTATTACTTATTTTTGTCTTCAGCAATGTGATTTAGGAACGCATTTTTAACGTAAATTTTATTAGGGTTTCGCGTCCGTGAGCGCCAACAGCCAAATAGCTGGGCTTGCTGCGCAAGCTTGAGGAGGAGTTTATAGACTTGGCGTGCGCCAGCCTTTCATTTGGCGACAGCGTTTTTTCATTTCATGACAACCCATAACCTTTAATCTGACATTGCACTCAGTTTTTGCGTGGTGGTCATGCCCCTCTCCAGACCTTGAAAATGTCCGCACTAGACTCACTCACCCCGCAGCCCTGCCATACTGTTCAACATGACTCGTGCAACCTTCCGCTTCTACGAGGAGCTCAACGATTTCCTGCCGGCCGATCGGCGGCGGCAGTCCTTTACCTGCGAGTGCGCGCGAGGGGCGACGGTCAAGCACATGATCGAGGCGCTCGGAATACCGCACACCGAGGTCGAGCTAGTGCTGCTCAACGGCGAGTCGGTGGGCTTCGAGCGGGTGATCTTCGACGGTGACCGGCTGGCGGTGTATCCCAAGTTCGAAGCGCTGGACATCAGCCCTCTGCTAAAAGTTCGTGTGCAACCTTTACGGGTACTGCGCTTCGTCGCTGATGCGCACCTTGGCGGGCTGGCCAACCTGCTGCGCATGAGCGGCTTCGACACCCTCTACGACAATGGCTTCCAGGATGGCGAGATCGCCGAGATCGCAGCGCAGCAAGGACGCATCGTGCTTACCCGCGACCGCGAATTGCTCAAGCGGCGGATCATCAGCCACGGCTGTTACGTGCATGCCCTGAAACCGTCGCTGCAACTGCGCGAATTGTACGAGCGCCTCGACCTGGCGCGTTGCGCGCGGCCATTCAGCCTGTGCCTTCATTGCAACCTGCCGCTGCACGAGATCAGCCCGGAACTGGCCCGGCCGCAGGTGCCGCCACGCGTGGGCGCCCTCTATTCGCACTTCCTGCGCTGCGACGCCTGCCAACGGGTTTACTGGGAGGGTTCGCACTGGCGCAGCATGTGTGCATTGTTGGCACCTCTGCTGGACCGATAGCCAAGCGCATCGGGCCGGCCTACCCCGCCCACTACCGCAAAAGTATTCGCGGCAGTGGGTACTGACTGACAGGCAGAACTGCATCACGCCCCGTTGGGATAGTTGCTTATCGATTAAAGGTGGAAGGCGTATCGATCAGTACCGATAGGTTGCCTGCACTGCGATTCCATTCGCACTGTTTTCGTAATTGGCACTGTATTCCGGTTGAAGACCGGAGTTGTTCGAGTGTTTTACCGAGGCTTTTGAATCCCACAGATAGCCATAAGCAAAGTCTATTGTCAGATCGGAATTCGGCGAGTAAGCGCCGCCCAAGGTCACGGCCTGACGATTCCCGACCGGAACGCGCACGCTGCGATCGGCATTTCTAATGGGCGACGGATCATAGGCGTAGCCTGCACGCAGCAGCCATTGTTGGTTCAATTGATAAGATGCGCCAACTGCGGTGGACCAAGTGTCGCGCCAGTTCATTTCTTCGGTCACACGTCCCAGGCCAGCCGCCTCGCCCACGGGGGAAAGACCGCTGTTGACTGCCTCGACCTTCTGGATACGGCTCCAACGTTTCCAGGTGGTCCCCAGGTATCCCGTCCAGCGACTATTGAAATGATGGGTGATGGACGTGTCCACGGATTCGGGCATCGTGAGGTCTATCTTGTTGTCATACTTTCCATCCAGCGGGATAACGCTCGGGGAGCCGGAAACCTCAGTGTGCCCTTTGAGTTCATAGCTCACCTTCGAGTGATAGTTAATCCCCCAGCGGGTCGCATCACTCAAGTCAAACAGGACGCCGATGTTGTAGCCAAGTGCCGTGTCATCGCCTTTGATGGTCACTTGTGTGTCCTGCCCGTTGTTCAGGGCACCGGTGGCCAGGTAATTCTCAAGCTTTGCATTGAAACGGTTCAGGGTCGGTCCGCCACCAATGGATACGTAATCATTGATTCGCCAGGCAATGGTGGGCTGCAGGGTTATTTCCTTGGTCGTGCTGTAGGAGCCATGGTAGCGGCCCTGAAAAGAGCCCTCGTAATCATTGATCAGACCACTCGGAGCATAGAGGCCCAGACCTATCGAAAAACGATCATCAAGCGGTGTCGACATATAGGCGAAAGGAACGGCCCCCAAAGGTACCGAGTCCCCCTCATTCGTGCCTGGGGCACTGCTCTGCGCATCACTGATGTCGTCGCTAACCGAGACCACCGCTGCCCCGCCGGAAATCTCGCTACGCTTCAACTTGGTCAAGCCTGCAGGGTTGCCAAAGATCGTGCTGGCGTCCAGCGCGGAAGACGACCTTCCCGCATAAGCAGTTCCCGCACTGCTTGCACTTTGTTCGTTTAGAGCAATGCCATTGGCACCTGCAATAGAAGAGGCGCTGAGCAGGGCCATGGCACTGGTGAACTTGATCCAGACAGCATACTTTCGCTGAGCAGAGAGACACGGGATCACACGGCTATTCAGTTTCATTGTCCACCTCTTGTTTATTGTTTTTGTTGATTGCACGCAGGCAAGGCTTCGCCTTCCTGTGCACTTTTCAGTGCCGGTTGGAATTGATCGAAGTTGTGTTAAACAACCTGACCGAACAGCGCCAGGGCATGACTGCTGGACTTACAGATGTGAATCAGAGACTCAATTAAGCCACTCGACTTGAAAGCTATAGCGCCCCAAGAGCGGAGCCAGAACTTCTTGGCCAGTTCCGGCCTTGATGCAGGCGACATGCCCACGGCGATTGTCCTGCACGACCTCAACAGCAATATTCGAAAGCCCCAGGCGTTCCACTTCTTCCTGGACTACTTTGGCAATCTCGCGCTGTAGCAAAGCGGGCTTGAATATCTTGCCCACGGCAGTCAGTGGCAACGCCTCGAGGATTTCAATGCGCTTGGGGACTGCTGCTCGCTCGCTGATGTTTAGAAGAGCGAATGCCTCAAGCTCTTCGGCGTTGCAAACTTGACCGGGGCGCAGTTGAACGTAGGCGACTGGCACCTCGCCCGAGTAGGCATTGGGGCTGCCAATTGCGGCGGCCAAGGCGACGGCGGGATGCGCCTGCAGAGCCTCCTCGATTTGCTTGGGATCAATGTTGTGGCCACCGCGAATGATCAACTCTTTCTTGCGTCCGGTCAGCCAGAAGTAACCCTGCGCATCCTGACGGCCCAGATCGCCCGTATTCAGCCAGCGCTGACCGTCGATATCGATCCAAAGGCCCTGGTTATGACGCTCCTCCAGATAGCCATCGAAGAGGTTCGGACCACTGATCGTGATGAGGCCGATCTCATCCACGTTGGCGTCGCGCAGGTACTCTCCAGCATCATTGAGCACGACCGCGCGCATATTCTGGTAGGCGATCCGTATCCCGATGGAGCCGATACGGCGCTCGCCATGGGGCGGATTGACCGAGGAAACACAGGCACCCTCGGTAAGACCGTAGCCTTCAAGGATCTTTAGCCCGGTCCGGCGCTCGAACTCCCGGAAAAGCTCAGCCGGAAGGGGGGCGGCGCCACACATTGCATAGCGAAGGCTGGACAGGTCGCGGCCCTCACATTCATTTTGCAGAAGTGCGGCATAGACAGTTGGCACACCGGAAAAGAAGTTGATACCGAAGTGCTCGACCATCTCCCAGAATCGCGGGATCACACCCTCGCCACGATACCCATGAGGTGTCCCGAGGATCACATGGTCGCCTTGAGTCCAAGGCATCAGTCCCGTCACCAGTTGTCCATTGACATGAAACAGCGGCAGACCACAAAAGATAACCTGACCACTACTGCGTGGCTGCATATGAGCAGCCATGGCCCATGCATTGAATACTTCCGAGCCATGGGTACGCGCGGCGATCTTTGGGAGCCCGGTGGTGCCGCCCGTGCAGATGTAGGAGGAGCACTCATCCTGGCGGATTTGCCGACCACTCTTCAGGTGTGTGTGCGGCTGAGTACTCATCAGCGATTGCCAATCGTGGATCGCGATATCTCGGTGTAAGTCTCGTTCCTTCAGTGCCGCTGCTTTCAGGGCCCCACGCACGGGTTCGGCGACATAGGGCTCCATGCTGACCCACACGACAGACCTGACCGAGGGTAACTGATCCAGTTGCGAAGCCAGTTTGGGCCACAGATCGCTGCCCGCCGTCGGCGCGAGCGTCACTACCACGGATGCCTTCGCGGCATTCAGCAAGCCAGCTATCTGCTTGGCCTCGAGCAGCGGATTGATCGCCATGACGATGCCCGCCGCCTCCCCGCCCCATATCGTGAAATGGGTTTCCGGCAGATTGGGCAAGATAAAGGCAAGTACCTCGCCCGGTTTGATACCCAGGTCATCGAAGGCATTTGCCGCGCGGGTGATATCGGCGAAGAGCTGGGAGTAGTTCCATTTGTAGGTGCGCTTGAAATCGGCGGCATCGGCGAAAAAGCTTAGCGCCGGTGCCTGAGGGGAGCGCCGGGCTGCCTGTCGCAACGCTTCATAAGTACTGGATGCCAGGCCACGTTCCGACAGGGGGACTTGTTCGAGGCTTTCGATGTTACTCAGGGTCTGCACAACCATCAGGCTTGCTCCACGACTCGGTTGCGTTGCACGCCGAGGTCGATCACACCATCGGCGCTGCGAATGCGCGCCTCGACTACGTCACCTGGCTTGAGATATTGCGTCCGACCTTCCTGCGCCTTGAGGAAAAGCTTCCATTTGGTGGCTTCCGGCATCAGCGCCGCAATACGCTGCTTGGCAGGCGAAGGCACCGTGAGCGCACAACCGGCAGGCGTACCGGTGGCGATCAAGTCTCCAGCGGCGAGATCTTGCAAGGCAGAGAGTTCAGTCAGGGTTTCAGCGGGGCCGTAAACCAGGTTGGCCGTGCTGTCGTTCTGTCGCACCTGGTCGTTGACCGTCAGGCGCAATTGCAGCTCTTTCAGGTAACGAATGTTCGTGGCATCCAGAAGGCAGAGGTACGGGCCGACCGGGCCAAAAGTGCGGAAGCTCTTGCCCTTGTAAAACTGCATCTGAGGAATCTGAATGTCACGCGCCGAGTAATCATTGACGATAACGACGCCTGCGATGAACTCATGCAGATTGGCGTCGGTGACAGCAACAGCGCCGGTGATCGCGCGTTTCATCACCAGCCCCAGTTCGATCTCGTAGTCGAGGAAGCGCACGGTGCGCGGCTTGATCAGGTCGCTGTCAGCCGCCACCAGGCAACTCGTCGCCTTGGTGAAGATCATGTTGAATTTCTTCGCATCCGGGTCCATGCCCGACTCGATCATGTGTTGGCGATAATTGGCGCCCTGGCAGACGAACTGCTGGTTGCGGGTCACCGGCGACAGCAGTTTCACTTCGCCCTCCGCAAGCTCCGTACCTTTCAATTGAGCGAGGTCGTCGATACTGTTCTCGCGAATGAAATCACCGGTGGTTTCAAAAGCACCGGGGACAACCGTGATACGGCCCTGGCGTAGCACGCCCCAGTGGATACCGTTCTGAAATTCGAAGCGGACTACGTGTACAGCAGACATTGAAGGTACTCCTGGAGCGGCGTTTGTCCCGCGCTCGGCGGCGCGAGAACTGTGGTGTTGTTCTGAGGGGGGGCTGGCAACGCTGTAGACCAACGAGCCGCCGACGATCAAGGCGCCGGCTTTGAGCACATCCCGACGGCCATACCTGGTTGCAGTGCCCGACATGGCGGCTGCTCTACCCGAACATCCGCATGAGTGTTATCAACTTGCGAATGCTCAAGTCCGGGCTGCGTCGCAGGTTGCGCAACAGCGCACGCAGATTGGCCAGGCTCATCTTCGGTTTCGTAAAACGCTTGGGCATGCGCTGCCCCCACTGCGCCATTGCCTCGGGGCTCACGGGATGAATGCCCGTAGGCTGTGCAGCCGTGAAAATATCCCCGTCGCAGTAGTGCTCGTGCTTATCACCCCAAGGGTCTTGCCAGTAATCGAAGATCTGACTGCCCAGAATGTGTCGGCCGATCCCCCATGAGTGCTCCCAACCGCGCTCGCGCAAGACGCGCTGCCCCATGCCCACAGCGTCTGCATCGACGACCTCATAGGCGCTATGGCTATAGGTCGCCATGAACCCTTGCGCTATCGCGAGCGTATGGTGAGCCGCGGGAATGTCACCAAGGTCAAGGCGCATGAAGGCGACGATAGGCGTGCCATCGGGGAGTACCTGCACATCGCTGGGAATAAACCCGAAATGCTCCGTATACCAGGCACAGGTCGCCTGGTAGTCGGCCACTTCGATGACGATGTGACCCAGTTTGAGGACTTCAGACGGAGCAATCGGCGGGCGCTGCGTGGCGTTGATTCGCGGTTGCTCTTGCGCCAGATTCCAGGAAAGAGGAGCCCGGTGTCCCAGCGTTATACCTGCCGTCTGATCGCAAACAGCTTCCACGATGAATCCGGAAGGATCGGTGAGTTTGACGCAATACCCACCACCAGGATGTTCTGATTTTTCTACCAATGACGCGCCTGGGATACGCGTCAGTTTTTCCAGATCCTTGAGCGACTGGACTGCCAGTCCGAACCCGACAAAACGTGCATGTTCTGCACGATGGACACGGTAACAGTAAGCAGTGGGGGCGGTGGCGCGCAGGTAAAGCGTATCGGCGTCCTGCTGACTGACCGACAGGCCGAAGTCGGTCAGGAACCGCGCCGCCTCGTTCAAGTCCGGCCGTTGAAAGATCAGGTGAGTCAGATCCCGGGCCTTCACCGTCGGCTGCGGATGCCGGGCAGGTTGTGGTGTCGCTAGCCTGGGCAATTCATTTTTGTTCGTCATTGTTCTTGTTTTCCGGTTTTCAGGGTAAAGCCGTCCCCGCACCCCTGAAAATCCAGGGATGTCTGGTTGAGTCGGTTAACTAACTCAGTCGATAGAAGGAAGTGTTGGCAACTCTGTGGTCGCCAGCGCACGAGCCTCCTCTAGCGGCACTCCCAATGCCCGCAGCACCAGCTCGGCGGTGTCAGAGCCCGATTCGCGCCACGTTTTGTGCCCTTCCAGCACCAGGAAAATCGAGCCCAGGACACTGCTCGATATCAGCGTCATTACCGAAAGTAATTGCTCCTTTTCAAACGTGTACCGCCCACTGGACAGTCCGCTCAGAAGGTCCGTCGTCGCTTGGCTGCTGAACATTTCGCGCAACGAAGCATTGCTCATGGCGAATTTATGGATGAACGCCCCCCACTGGGAGTCCTCGTGCGCTCGACGAATAAACAATCGAATGCCATTGGCAAGACGCTGAGCCGGATCGATAAGGGAATTGAAGCTCTTGTTGACGCGCTCATGCATCTCCTTGGCGAGATGGCTGGCGACTGCCTCGAACAAGCTTTCCATGCTGTCGATGTTGCTATAGACCGTTCCGCGCGCCACGCCGGCCTCTTGTGCAAGGTCGAGAATGTTCACTTGTGAGGTGCCTCTTTCAGCGAACAGGCGAAAGGCGGCTTGATGAATGCGGCGCTGTGTTGGATTTAGGGATTCCACGGTTCTCTCTCCAGGATTACCTTATGGCCCAATTGAACACGCGTGTTCATTCGCCGTCAACAACGTTTTTTGATTAAAAAGCTTTCCCTCGATAAAAACCGTTATGTGCCTTATAAATTCTGGGCGTAGCGAGTGACATCAAAGTCAATGAAGGCCACTCAGAATTGACACAAATGAACACGCGTGTTCAGATCAACCTGTAACACCGCGGTGCCTGATTTTGCGATCGCGCGCGATCGAACGCAGCCTTCGGCAGCTGCTACGGGGAATGCACGAAGCCAGAAAGTCCTTCTTATCGGCATTGAGGCCTAGCGGGTCGAGGATGACATCAGGGTAGCGGCTTACCGGCGATTTTCTTGGCTTTGGCAGGTGTTACGCCCAGAGCCTTGAGAATCATTTCCGCAACCAACAGATCGTGCTCCGCCACCGTACGCCCCTCGACAACCGAGCGCATGGCGCCGGTTGTGCACGATACAACCATGTCCAGGGCGATCCCTTCGTCCTCATAAGCGAAAGTACCCGCGCGCAGACCTTCACGCAGGTCGCCAAGCACATGGGTAGCCAGGCGCGAGCGCATGGCCTGGTCGGAATGGATGATGCGCAGCAGTGCGTTGGCCCATTGATGGTCGTACGCGGCCCGGCATACGAACATGCGCACACCAATCGAAAGCCGCTGTGCACCGCAGTGCACGTCCGAACTCAGGGCGGAAATGGCATCGGAGAACTCGCTCGCCATGGCGATGCCAACCGCCTCGAGCACTTCGTCACGTGTTCGAAAATAGTTGTAGATGGTGCCGTTGGATACCGCGGCCTCCGAGGCGACATCGAGCAATGCAATCTCCCCCACCTCCTTTCGTGCGACAAGACGCAATGCCGCATCCACCAGGCCGCGACGGGTGCGTTCACGTTTCTTGTGGCCCCGAGTGAGAGGCTCTTGCTCAGTTGCTTCTGAAGGAAAAGTGGGGGAAGGCATCTTCAGGCTCTTAATCGAGGGGGTTCATTGATGGTAATGGAAACGCTATCGGCAGTGGAATCGGCGCTCCCCATCAGCATCAGGCAGTCTCGAACCAGACTGCCTGCATCGAAGCCGGTAGCGCTGTGCATGATGATACGGTCGGGGCGGATCGCGACGAGCGTGCCTTTGGCAGCCAGCGGCAGGATGTCATGGTTCAAGTCTTCGATGAAGTCGCAAGCGCTGCCCGAGCGCTGACCGCGGGTTCCGATCTGCAAGAAGTCACCTCCCATCTTTATCCAGGAAAAGACCTCGGCAGCGCTCAGCAGTGACAACGGGTCAACACCGAATCCCACCAGGGTCAGGTTGTGTCCAAGAGCATCGTCGCTCAGTTGGATCTGCTGTTGCGTGTTGCGAACCCAGGCCTGGGGAAACAGACTGCCACGCACCAGCTTGTCGCCCCGACGATGCTGCACGAACAAACCGTCTTTGAAGATGTTCTTCGGCTTGATGTCCAGTTGCTCGAAGTACTTTCTGGAAGCGGGAGTCAACGCCAGCGCGCGCATTATTCCGTGGATGAAGAAAGCGGCGACCTTGTTTCTCGGCATCACCAGACGGCCCATGAGTTTCGCCAGATTGATCATCGCCTGGGCATGGGGGCGGCGCTCTACGTCATAGGTATCGAGTATTGAAGGCGAGGCTTGGCCCTGAAGGACCCACGCCAGTTTCCAGGCAAGGTTGGCGCCATCTCGAAGCCCCGCTACCAGACCTTGCCCGACAAAGGGCGGAGTGATGTGGGCTGCATCCCCGACAAGAAAAGTTCGCCCCTTGCTGAATCTGTTGCAGCAACGTGCATGGAATCGATACACCGCCTTGCGCTCGATTTCCAGTTCCTGCGGATTGATCCATGGCGCGATCAGCCGGGCTATGCTTTCCGGGCTTCCCAGCTCTTCCCGGGATTCGCCTGGGTGTAGCATGAACTCCCAACGCTCCCTGCCGCCGGGAGCGGGCATGTGCGGCGTTGGGCGCTGCGGATCACAGATAAACTCAATGTGATCAATGGCGGACTTATGCCGGTTTTTGGCATCGACAATCAGCCAATCCTCCGCATAGGTCTGTCCTTCGAACTCCTGGCCAATCAAGGCCCTGACCCTGGAGCTTGCACCATCGGCACCGACCAGATATCGGGCGCGAACGAAATGCAGATGGCCGTCCTGATCCCGCACGGAGGCGACGACACAATCCGGTTCCTCAACCAGATTCTCGAGCTCGAATCCACCCAGGCTGGTCACTGACTTCAGCCCAGAGACCTGTTTACGCATCGCGTGCTCGAGGTCGGGTTGATAGAAAGTCACCAGTTTGGGATGGCCGTCGATGCACCCGGCGGTGTTGGCCCGACTGAATTGCCCGAGGACCGGCGAGTGCATCTTCACTTCAGGGATAATGATCTTCTCGAAAGCTTCTTCCGACAATCCGGCGAGTTGCAGGATGCGAAGCGCCTCGTTGTCCAGAGCGATGGCACGGGGCATTAGCAGGACGTCATGGGTCTTGTCCAATACCAGTGTCTTTACCCCATAGCGGCCGAGCAGCGCCGCGATTGTCGCCCCTACCGGACCGTTACCGACGACCAGCACATCGACGGTGGTGGGAGGCAGTTCGGTACTTTTCTTGTTGTTCATCTCGAGCCCTTGTTGTGATTGAAGTCGTGAGACGTGGAGATCTCATCGTCAGGCAAGGTGAAGGTATGTAAAATTGAGACATATTTCAATATTGATATTTTTGTCATTAATTTTGACGAAGCAATTCGGGCTGTACCGAGGGCCAGTTTCTGATCGGTGGGCGGCGTGGTGGGGGAAAGTGACAAAGCCAAAAAGGCGCTGCTGGCGGTGGCTCTGCTGATGCTGCAGCTGCAGCTGCAGCTGCAGAGCTTCTCTCGCGTGTGGATGGTGGTGCTGACCGCACCGCTGGGCTTGATCGGAGTGGTGCCGACGCGGCTGGTGTTTCAGTCGCCGCCAGGCTACGTCGCAATCCTGGGCATCATCGCACTGGGCGGCGTGACCATGGGCGGTCTTACCGTGGAGATGCTACTGACGATCTTCTTCGCTCAGTTCTCAGAAGAAACGATTGAGTCCTGACTGGATTCAGCGGCCAGCTTCAATCGGTCAGCTTTACTAATGTATTTAGACTTGCTTGGCGGTGCCAATTTGGCACTGGCCTTTTTGGCGTGAGCCTTTAATAACTGCTGTATTTTTTTACGACGATTCATATTTTTCTACTCGGTTTGTAAGCTCTTGAATGATATCAGCTTAAAATATTGGGCCAGAATGAAACACCCCATCGGTTGCCTCCAGCCTTTGGGGTGCAATTCATCAAGCCATCAAGAGCGCCCTGCGGAACCTGTGACCGGTAGATTCCCCAGCAATTTGAGCCCGGTACTCTTCACGAAAGCGTCATAGTCCATCGGTCGCTCGATACGAGTTTCAGCGTTGGGCAATACGTAGGCCCAGGCACGCTTGGACGATGCGTCGTAAACCAGCTTGAACAGGCGCGTCGGCACCCAGACCTTGTTGTCGCCGATGGTGGTGTGGCCTGAATCAAAGAGCGGGCCGGTAAAGACAAAAACATTACCATCGGCTCGCTTGGCAAACTTTCTGACATCGGACTCGACCTTACTCCAGATCTTCCGGTTGTTGGTTGGGTCTTGCGGCACCATGTTCGACAGTGCAAAGGATTGGGCCATTGCATTGGGGTTCGGCGCATCGGCTGCCGGGGATTGATGGCCGCGGTCCACGGCCGGATGTTGGCTACGGTAGTCGCTCAACTCTGCCCGCCCACTCTTGGGGATGCGTGGGTCCGGGTAGAACTGGTTGGTGCGCTCCTCGCCTTTGGCATCCAGCAGTTGGGCGGCATTAAGGCGTTCGACGACTACCAACGGCGTCTTGCTGGTTTGCGAGTACAGCACCGCAAAGTTGTCGGAACACAGGGCCAGGGGTTTCATGGTTGCAGGCACAGTGGCCGTGTTGATCGGTTTCGCCCCCGGGAACAGTTCTGCGCAGCCATCAAACGATGCCTGTTTCTGTTTGTTCGAATAAAGGCCCAGGGCCGCGCTCTGGCTGATCGAGCCCGAGCGGGATACTTGTTCCTGATGCTGGGTGGGCGGCTTGATGAGATCCAGCAGACTGCGGGCTTGCGCCCCGGTCGAGAGCAAAACAAGGGCCGACAGCCCAACTGCAATTTTGCGTAGGTGCATGCTTTAAATCTTCGAATTGGATTGAGGGGTAAACGTACGGCGAGTCCCGATTCACGGAACCTGGTGGAGGCGGTTGCTGATTATAGTGCGGCGAGCATGCTTTCACTGTCCTTGATCAAAATGTCGATGCGGATCCGGTTGGTTCCGAGCAGTACGACTACTGATGGTCGTTGCGGGATTTATTGACCATCACAAGTCACTTTAGTGCTGAGTAGCGTTTACACTCGACTCGCCAATGCCCTTCGAAGAAGCGATCGGCAGAATACGGCCAGAAGCAGACACTATTGGCTCTGTTAAGGTACCTCTCCGAACACAACTCACGGACGGCTTCATGGAACGATTCCATCCTAGTGGCATTGATGCAGATGGTTATATCCTCACCGTGCCCAATGTCGAGGTGCAGCCACAGTTTCAGGATTTGCTGGCGGATGTTTGCATGACGCTCACTCGGTCGGAACCTCTACTGGACGGGATTTATCTTTATGGCAGCGTCGCTAGAGGCGACGCCGTGCCGGGGGTTTCCGACCTGGATCTAACCCTTGTCCTGCATAGCCCTCCTGCATCGCAGGCTCTGGAAATGCTGGAGTCGAAAAGGCGCACGCTGGAAAGTCGGCATACCGAAGTCATCAAGATCGATTTCGATATCGGTAGTCGTTTTGAAGTATTGGCGGCTGACAATCGATTGAGCTGGGGGTATTGGCTCAAGCATCACTGTAGATGCTTATGGGGGAATGATCTGACCAAGCGCTTCGACCGGTTCAAGCCGTCGCGTGATATCGCCATTGCCGTAAATGGTGACTTCGAATCCGTTCTGACCGAGTATGCCGATCTTATCGATCAGGCGGCGACACCGACGCAATCGCTACGCTTGCAACGCGAAGCCTCGCGCAAACTCATCCGGTCAACTCAAGTACTTCGCTCTGAACAGGACTTGATGTGGCCGCAAACACTGGAAGAACATGTCGAGCTGTTTGTTCAGCATTACCCGTGTATGAGAATGCAGATCTCTTTTTTCTTGTCCCAGGCAAGGACCCCGTACGCTAATCCAAAAGAGTTTACGACTCAACTACATAGTTTTTTGACCTGGATGGCTTCAGAAACCGGTTGAATCCACAGTCAATAGCAGCCATTCCCCAAACCCCACCCTCCCATCTAAAGTAGCGCGATCAAAATCCGGGGAACGATGAACATGGATGGGTTTCACCAAGGTAGCTGCCTATGCGGCGCGGTGAAGTATCAGGTCTCAACTGAACTGAAAGCCGTCACCCATTGCCATTGCAGCCAATGCCGAAAGGGGCATGGTGCAGCCTTCGCGACGTATGCCAGCGCCCCCAGGTCAGCGGTTTCGATCATGACCAGCACAGAGACGCTCAAGGGCTATCAGTCGTCCGAAGGCGTAACACGACAGTTCTGCTCCAACTGTGGCTCCTCGTTGTTCTGGTCTGATTCGAAAGGATCGTTTCAGGACTGGATTTCTGTCGCGATAGGTACGCTGGATACGCCATTACTGGCGAAAAAGCAGAAACATGTCTGTGTATCCTCGAAAGCGCCCTGGTACGAAATACACGATCCGCGATAAAACCAGCCGAGCCCAGCAAGCCCGGGATGCAGACATCGCGCTCAACGGCACAACAACCCCATGGGCAAACCCGACCATAGCGCTCTATGATTGAACCCCATGACGACCTCTCTTCCGATCCGCCAACCCTGCCCGCCCGGTGCCTGCATCTGCGAGCGTGAGCCGTTGCTGGAAACCCCCGGCGCGGATCTGCGCATCCTGAGCCTGACCCGATCGGAGGAAAAGCGCCTGGTCGAACGCCTGGAAAACCTTCAGAGCCTGAGCGATCTGGAGCGGCTGCAACGCCGGATGTACGAGCAATTGGGTCTGCGCGTCGAGATCGTTCCGGGCTTCAATGAAGTGCGCACCATGCGCGGCATCAACATCACCCTCGGCGAACTGCCGGGCCTGTGCCGCAAAACCCGTCAGTCGATTCCGGCGGCGATTCGTCGAGGGCTGGAGAAGCGCCCGGAGATTGCCTACGAGCTGCTCAATGCCAACGACTTGTTGCGTGATGCCTGATGGTTTGCGCGGTTATCACGATATGTTCGTTTCAAATGCCTGAAAGAGGATCAGCGGTCGTACGCGAAATGCGGGCCACTGCTATGCCTTCTCATGGGAGAAAGACTTTCAGGCCAGCCAGGATGGAACTGGAAACACAAACGTGGCCGTGGCCCCGGCGCCAGCCAGGTGCGCGAAGATAAAGGTGCCAATCCGTAGCAGGAGGTGGCAGATGTTATTCATCGTCCGTTGGTCCATCAGTCCGCAAAATCGTAACAGCGCAATCGAACGTTTTCTCAAGACCGGTGGCGCGCCACCCGCAGACGTCAAGATGCTGGGGCGCTGGCATGCCATCGGTGGCTCGAGTGGTTTTGGCATTGCAGAGGCCAGTGATCCGGTGTCGATTCAGAAGTGGGTGCTGGAATGGAGCGACCTCATGAGCATGGAAGTCCACGCCGCATTGACCGATGAACAGGCGGCGCCGCTGCTGGCTGCCGCGCTCGGCAAGCAATAGTCGTCTAGGCGGCGAGCCTGTGGTGAGGGGGCTTGCCTGTGGCGAGGGGGCTTGCCCCCGTTGGGCTGCGAAGCAGCCCCAAAATCTCTGATACACCAAAGTTTTGTGAGTGCTACACACTCAAACGGGGCGATGCGGCGTTCCGACAAGCCCCCTCGCCACTTTCCTTCTGATTCACTATTTTTTCATCCCGACCCGCCGCCGCATGTCGGCGGTTATCGTCTGTCGGGTTTTCTTCAGGTCGGCCCAGGGTTCATCACCGATCTCGGCCAGGCGCTCATGCACGTTGTGCACGTTCCATTGATTGCCACCCTTGAGCTCGGCCACCTCCTCGCGAAAGATCGGCACCGACACCGGCAGCCCTTCGCGGGTGCGCACGGCGTAGGCGCAAATAGTGGTGGCGCCCAGACCGTTGCGCAGGTAGTCGATGAAGATACGCCCGATGCGGTTTTTCGGTCCGGACACCGCGGAAAAACGATCCGGCAGTAATTTGGCCATGTGGCTGACGATCGCATGGCTGAAGTCCTTGACCTCGTCCCAGCCGTGTTTGCGGGTCAGCGGTACCACCAGGTGAATCCCCTTGCCGCCACTGGTTTTGAGAAACACCTTGAGCCCCAGCTCATCCAGCACTGTGAGCGTCAGCTGGGTCGCTTCGATCATGCTTTTCCAGGGCAGCGCCGGATCCGGGTCGAGATCGAGGACGAATCGATCGGGTTTATCCAGATCGACTGACGTGGCATTCCAGGTGTGCAGTTCCACCGTGCTCATCTGCACCGCGCCGATCAGCGCTTTGGCGTTGTTGATGATCATCACCGGTTGGCCCGTCAGTTCCTTGTCCAGGGTAACAATCCCCGGAATGGCCAGGCGTTCGGCGTTCTTCTGAAAGAACAGTTCGCCGGCGATGCCGTCCGGCGCGCGCACCAGCGCCACCGGCCGGTCCTTGAGTTGCGGCAGTATCCATTCGGCGACGCTGGCGTAGTACTGCGCGAGTTGCATCTTGGTGGTGCCGCTGCTGGCGTCGATCACCCGGTCCGGGTGCGTGATGCGCACCTTGCCGCTGGCCAGGCCGATCTGCGACGGCGCGACAGTCGACTGGGCGCTTTTTGGCTCCGCGGCGTCAGGTTTCTCAGCGGCGGATTTCTTCTTCGCTGCGGATTTTGGCGCGGCGGTTTTCGAGGCTGAAGTGTTCACAGCGTTCGGCAGCTCCTCGGTAATTTCTTCGGCAGGCTTGTCATCGCGCAAACCATGGAACACGGCGTGGCGCACCGAGCCGTCCTTGGTCATTTCGGCAAAGGCCACTTCCGCCAGTAAAGTGGGTTTAAGCCAATGCACACCCTTGGCTTCGAAACCGCTGGGCGGATTGACCACCGACGGCTTCTTCGTCTGCAGCGGTTTCAATTGTTCGTAGATGCGCTTGAGGGTCACCTCGTTGAACCCGGTGCCAACCTTGCCGGCATAGCGCAATTCACCGCTGTCACGGTCGTGCAACCCCAGCAGCAACGCACCAAAGGCGCTGCGTGCGCCTTTGGGGTCGGTGAAGCCGACCACAACGAATTCCTGCCGATGCTTGCACTTGAGTTTGATCCAGTCACGGGTGCGCCGAGACACGTAAGGCGAACCCAGGCGCTTGCCAATCAGCCCTTCCATCTGCATTTCGCAGGCACTGTTGAGCAAGGCCTCCGGGGATTCGTCGAAGGCGTCGGAGAATCGCAACAGCGGGTTTTCATTGAGTTTGAGCACCGTCGCCAGCGCCGCCCTGCGCTCCTCGACGGGTACTTCACGCAGGTCCACGCCATTGAGGTAGGGCAAATCGAACAGGTAGTAAACGATGCTGGCGCTACTGCCGGAATCGAACGCGTTTTGCAGCGCCTGGAAATCCGGAACGCCCTGCTCGTTGGCCACCACCATTTCGCCGTCGAGCCAGGCCGATTCCAGGCCCAGCGCTGCCAGTGCCTCGGCTTGCCCGGGCAGTTTGTGGGTCCAGTCGTGACCATTGCGGGTGAAGAGTTTGACCTCATCGTGGTCGATGCGCGCCATGACCCGGTAGCCGTCGAACTTGATCTCATAGCTCCATTCGCCGCTCGGCGCGGATTCCACCAGCGTTGCCAGTTCGGGTTTGAGCAGCTCCGGCAGCCTGGCTTTGCGCGCGCCCGTCAGTTGCGGCGACTTTTCCTTGCGCGCCTTGGCCGGGGCTTTTTTGATCGGTTTGGTTTTTTCAGCGCCGTGCTTTTTTTCCAGAATGGTGCGATCGCTGAGCACGCTGTCCGGCTCGGCGGCAACCACGTCGTATTCGCTGTCGGGTCTGGCGGCGCTGTCCTGATGCTTGATCAGAAACCACTGCTCCTGCTTGCCCGGCATGTGCGTGCGCACGAGGTTCCACAGGCCGCCGAGTTTTTCTCCTTTCAGCTCGAATTTCAGCCGGCCCTTGGTGTACGCCTTGGCCGGATCATCCTGAGGAATCCACACCCCACGGTCCCAGACGATCACATCGCCGGCGCCGTAATGCCCTTCGGGAATGGTGCCCTCGAACGTGGCGTAATCCAGCGGATGGTCTTCAACGTGGATGGCCAGGCGTTTGATCTTGGGGTCCAGCGACGGCCCCTTGGGCACGGCCCAACTTTTCAGCGCGCCGTCGAGTTCCAGGCGAAAGTCATAGTGCAGGTGCGAAGCGTCATGTTTCTGAATGCAGAATTGCAGCGCATGTGCTTGGCCTTGTCGTCTGCCTTTAGTGGGTTTGGAAACACCGGCAGGCTCGGGACTTTTTTCGAAGTCCCTCATGTTGTTGTACTTTTCGAGCGGCTTGTCCATGGCGCCCTCCACAGGGTTTATGACTGAATCAAACCGTTATTGTCATGAGACCCCGGATGAGTGCGCGAAGGTTCAGTAGTCTTGCAAAACATGAGTACCGAGGCCGCCAAACGACAAGACCCGGCTATTGGCCGGGCCTTGTCGTTGCAGGGCTTGCGAAACACTCGGTCGTTTATCAGGTGAGCGGTTTACGCAGCAGGATATCGACCGCGAAGACGCCCAGGACAGTCCCGGACACCCAGCGTTGGGTGCGCATGGCAGAGGGTCGCTTGGCCAGGAATCCGCTGACCCTGGAAGCGGCGAGGACGATGATGCCGTTCACTGTGACGGCAATGGTGATCTGTACCAGCCCCATCTGGATGAATTGCTGGAAGGTAGACCCTGCGGAAGGGTCGATGAACTGGGGAATCAGCGCTGAATACATCAGCGCAATCTTCGGATTCAGCAGGTTCGTCACTAGCCCCATCGTGAACAGCCGTCTCGGCGAGTGAGGTGGCAGTTCGCGCGCCTCGAAGGGGGAAGCGCCCCTGGGCTTCAGCATGTTCCAGGCCAGGTAGCCCAGATAGAATGCGCCTGCGATCCTGACGACATCGTAGGCAACTGGCACCGCTTTGAACAAGGCTGCCAGCCCCAGCCCTGCAGCCAGCAGGTAGCACACGAAGCCTAGCGCCACACCCGCCAGCGAAATCATCCCGGCCAGCCGCCCTTGGGAAATCGCCCGCGAGGTCAGGTAGATCATGTTGGGACCCGGTGTCAGAACCATGCCCAAGGAGATGATGGCCACACCGGCCAGGTTTTCCAGTGCCATCATTAGAGTGCTCCTTCGTTCAAAGGGGCTTGGTCGGCCCGCTGTTGCTCGAGCCAGCCGAGATTGCCTCGGAACAGCGCATGCTGAGCGCGCTGTGCCACTGGCCGAACCACGATTTCGTCGACATTGACATGTGCCGGCTGATCGGCAACCCAGGCCACTACCTGGGCGACATCGTCCGCGCTCAAAGGCCGGTCGACATCCTCGTAGATGGCGTTGACCCGTTCGGCGTCGCCGCGAAAACGCTTCAAGGAAAACTCTGGCGTATGCACCATGCCGGGGAGCACCTCGGTGATGCGCACCGGTACGCCCTTCATCTCCAGCCGCAAGGAATGGGTCAGTGCACGCTGAGCACTCTTGGCCGCGCAATAGCCGCCGCCCCCCTCATAACTGGCCAGGGCAGCCGTAGAGGTAATATTGACGATGGCCCCTTGGGATGCGATGAGCCGAGGCAACATCAGTTGGGTCATCAGCAAAGTCCCCAGTACGTTGCTGTTGAACATGTTCGTCCAATCCTCGGCATTGGCCCTGTCTACCGCATCCAGGCCGATCGCACCACCCGCACAGTTCACTAGAAGATCGCACTCGGATATCTGCACCAAGTCCTCCTCTCGCGCTTGTGTCACGTCCAGCACAATGGCGTGTCCGCGGATTTCGCCGGCAATCTGTTCGAGCCGATCCCCTCTGCGCGCCACAAGGAATACCCGCCAGCCACGACTGGCCAAGGTACGGCTGCACGCCTCGCCAATGCCACTGCTGGCACCCGTAACCACTGCTGTTTTCAAGATTGAGCCTCCCATGACTCGGATAACTGTTCGAAGATCTTCCCCACGTCGCGTACCAGCGCGGGACGATCGAAGCTGCGCAGGCGAAGACGGGTGCCAGCGCCCTCATAAACACCACTGGCGAGGCGATCCAGGTTCTGCGGCTGAGCCCAGTACAGGGTACCCAAGCCATCGCGCGGCGAGCTGTTACGGCGGGCGATCACCCATGCCCCCCGCTCGCGGTGCAATGGCCTGCCCTCCTTGCTAAGGCTGCGCGCAAGGTCCCTGTAGCGGGTAGACGCCCCTGTCTGGATTTCCCAAGCGATCCCCAGCAGGTCGATATCCCTCACCTCTCGCCAGAGGAACGGGATTTCGGCGCCACCGACCCGGGCACCGATTTCCAGGAACAGCCATTTGTCATCCAGGTCGAACAGTTCGAGGTGGAAGACGATTTCTCGCTCAGGCGCGAAGACTGCCAGCAGTTGCTCGACGCGTCCTGCAACCCGCTGTTCGTCATCGCCCTCCTCGAGTTCGATGCTACCCAGCGGGCTGTCCGGACCGAAATCGGCACAGCTATTCACATAACGCGACGCCGTGACCACCACAATCCGTTGCCCATCCCACCAGCCGTCTACGTGCAGGATGGGGGCCGCGCAGTAAGCCTGGACCATCATCGGCTCTGTTGCCTGCCGGATCTGATCAAGATCCTTTGGGCCGCGAAGAATTTTTACGCCGCGACTCGCCGTGCCATAGCGCGGCTTGAGCACCAGTGGATAACCGTGTTCGTCCGCCAGTCGCTCCACCGCTTCGCGGGAATCGGCGGCCGAGGCAGGCAGCACGCCGATCGACGTTTGCCGGCCTGCGACCTGCAGCATGGTGAGCTTGTCGCGGAACCGCTCGGTCCACGCGACAAGATCTCCCGGTATCTGCCATCGCTCGCGGATAGAAGCAGCATTGAGCAGGTCGCCCTCGTTAAGGGCAACCACCAGCGCTGGAACGCCATGTTGCTCGACCAGGCGCTCAACCTCGACCATGACCGCCTCAGCATCGTCCAGCGAGGCGAGCGTCGAGCTTGACGCCAGACGCTCGCTCGGCAGGGACGCTAGGGATTCGGGCGTGCAGATCGCCCGAATTTGCATTCCCGCAGGCAGTTCGTATCGGTCGTAGAGCGCTTGGTAGCCGACCCAACGGTGCAAGCAGAGGACATATCTCATGCCGTGGGGTCCACGATGAAGTGGACCGCTTCCACCAGTTCGTCGCCGATACGAACGGCGTCTTCACGCGAGGAGCCTGTTGCCAGGACATACCCTGAAACGCAGTCGGCAACGGTGTCGAGCGGCGGAATCTTGTCGCCCTCATGCTTCTGGATGACCACGGCACGCTCGGCTGCGCCCAGTTCGAACAGGAACGGCAGGAACACCAGTGGAGTCTCGCCTGGCTTGGTATGGCGCACATCGACGTCAGGCTTGAGATCGAGCTCGACCTTTCTTACCTTGCCCGGAGTCGGTACGAAGAACTGGATCGCTGCACCCGCTATCGGCTCGGGCGACACATCCGGCAGGGTGTCGATACCCAGTGGCACAGTCAGAAACATGCGGTTCAGGTCCAGGCCGAACGCGCGCCGCACCAATTCCGGAGCACCCGAGCCCGCCAGGCGAGCGTGGGATTCGAGTACACGAGGACCTTTCGGGGTCAGCACGAACTCGCTGTGGGAAGGCCCCTCCTCCAGCTCTACGGCGTCGAGCAGGCGGCAGGTCATTTCCTTCAGCTCGCTCAGCCATTTCCTGGCTTCAGTACTCGGCGTGCTGACCTCCCACTCAACGTATTTGTCGTTCATGCGGTACTGGGAGTAACCAATCGGAAGATGGCGTCCCTTGAACGAGAAGGAATCGACGCTGACGACCGGCCCCTCCAGGTACTCCTCGATGATGATGTGCTTGACGTCGGCATCCTGAAGCGCTTGCCAGGCCTTGGAAGCGGAAGCTTCGTCATCGCAGGGATGGATGTGCAGGCTGGCTACGCCTTCGGCTGGCTTGAGAACCGACTTGCCATGCGCTTTGACGAACGTGATGGCATCCTGCGCACAGGTGACATGGCGATAGGCGACCGGGCTCAGGTTGTGCTCGACCAGCAACTCGCGCATGGCCACTTTGTCTTTGAGCAGGCGCGCAGTCTTATAGGAAACCCCGGTGAGGCCAAAGTGATCGACCACCTTGCCCGTTGACTCGCCCGCCACTTCGGTGGTGGTAATGATGCGATCGAATGGACGGGCGCGGTGCAGGGGTTCGAGGACCTTGATAATGGCCTCGGCGTCGTCAAGCCTGGCATGCACCACCTGCTCGCAATGGGCGAGGATCTCCTGCTCGTAGTCACCCTCTTGATGCACCAGTACCACGTCGATGCCCAGTTCCTTGGCACCGTGAATGGGCGCGGGGCGGCCACCGACTACTGCGATACGCTTATTCATGCATAAACTCCATGTCTATTGGGATGGTTCTTGTGTGATGGTTTTTGAAGAAAAGGCTCAACTGCCGTACACCCTGCGCAGCCAGCGCGCCTTGCCGTTGAGCAAAGGCTGGAACGCCTTGCGTCGGTGCAGCACGCGGGCATTTTTGAAAATGAAGAAGTCGCCTGGTTGCAGCACCACCTCTATACCCTGGGCATCACGCAGGCACTGGCGCAGCAGCGCAAGCGCCTTTTCGCTGTCCCGGTCGAGCGCGGCCACGATGCCGTCGTCAAAGCGCAGGCGATAACCGCCCTCGTCCTGCTCCAGCACCGGCAGCACCCTCGGCTGGCCATCGAAGCCCTCGTTGGAGGCTGGGGCACCAAAGGTGTAGGCAGCCTTCTGCAACTGGGCGATCGCCCAGGTAGGCAACTGTGAAAGGACATGATCCACACAAACAATGTCGGTGGAGGCGCCTTCAAAGTTGCGCACGGCGGTGAAGGCCAAAAAGTTCGGCACGGAGGTCGCGACACTTCGGCTTTGATCGGCGAAGGGCCAGTTGGGGTTGTCGGTGTGCCAGAAAAACTCCACATCCGCACCCCAAGAACTCGTGGTGCCCGCAGCCTCTGGAACCGGAACGACGTTTCTGACCAGCTTGCCGAAGTTTTCATACTCGACGGCATGCGGCCTGACATCCAGCAACCGCAACATGCCAAAGTGCAGCAGATCAAAATCAAGAACGCACTCGGCATTGGGCAGGAAGCCATTGCGCGGCGTCGCGACGTCCGTAGAGAGCGAAATACCTCTGATGAGCAACGCTTTGTGCGGGCTGGCGGGAAATGCGCGAATCGCCTCGACGACATCCCGGCCCAACACTGTGCCGAGCCAGTCCCCGCCGACGGCTCCCACACTGTCAGCGCAGTGCGGCGTTTCGGCCAACCTCACGCGACAGTCCTTCAGCCCGGTCAGGTCGGGATCATTGACGACCATCACCTGGACCAACGACGCCTCCTGAACATCCAAGGCCATGACGCTCATGATTTGCGGTTCAGGTATGAGGTGACCGTGGGGTCTGGCCGATGGGCAAACGCTTTGGTTCGCCGGATAAATATCCCCAACGGCAGGATCAGGTAGAGCAGAACATAATCCATAGTGCACCTTCCCTAGTGTATGAAATAGTTAATCCAGCGGTACTGTCTCGCGCCAGTCGACCGCTTCCTCAAACTGAGGCTGCTCCGATTTATCGAGGTAGAAATCGCCGATCGCCAACACATCCATGTTGGTACGCATGAAGCAGCGATAAGCTTCGAACGGCGTGTTCACAATGGGCTCACCGCGCACGTTGAACGAGGTGTTGACCAGTACAGGACACCCTGAACGCTGGTAGAAGTGTTCAAGCAGCGCTCGGAACCGCGGGTTGCGCTCCCGGTCCACGGTCTGCACCCTTGCCGAGAAATCCACGTGGGTGATTGCCGGCAGATCGCTACGCACCAATTTGAGCAAGTCGATGCCGGTAAGCCGCGCATTCTCCTGCGGGATCGCCTTGCGAATGTGCTTTGCAATGGGCGAGACCACCAGCATGTAGGGGCTTTCCTCGACGATGTCGAAGTAGTCTGCCGCTTTCTCCTCAAGCACCACGGGAGCGAAGGGTCGGAAGGACTCGCGAAACTTGATGCGCAGGTTCATGTTTGACTGGGTGTCCGAGCGACGCGGATCACCCAGGATCGAACGGCTGCCAAGTGATCGTGGACCGAACTCCATTCGACCCTGGAACCAGCCGATGACCCCTCCGCCCTCTATGCTGGTGATCACCCGCTGGTCGAGCTCTTCCTGCGAAAGCCGGTGAAAAACAGCGCCGCAGGCTTCCAGTTCGTCCCTGATCTGCTCCTCACTGTACTCCGGCCCAAGCAACGCTCCGCTCATGCCATCACGGACGTCAGCCGGTAGTTCGCGGCTTGTTACCCAACGATATTTGCGGTCGGTCAACAGCGCGGCGCCCAGCGAGCCACCCGCATCGCCTGCCGCCGGTTGCACCCACAGCCGGTCGAAAGTCCGCTCACGTGAAATCACTCCGTTGGCTACGCAGTTAAGGGCAACGCCCCCGGCCATGCATAGCGATGTCTCGCCAGTGAGCTCACGGGCGGTCTTGGCCAGGCGCGAAACGACTATCTCCGTGACTTTCTGCACCGATGCTGCCAAATCGAACTCGCGATCGGTAAGTGGTGCCTCGGGCAAGCGCCGGGGGCCACCGAATAGCTGCTCAAAGGCATCGCCCGTCATGACTTGGCCCTTGATGAACTCGAACTTGGTCCAGTCAAGCCTGAAGCTGCCATCGGGCTTCACATCGATCAGATGCGAGAGGATCGTGTCGACGTAGTGAGGCTTGCCATAAGGCGCAAGCCCCATCAGTTTGTATTCGCCGGAGTCCACCTTGAAGCCGCAGAAATAGGTGAAAGCCGAGTAGAGCAGGCCGAGCGAATGGGGGAAGGACAACTCCGCGACCAGCTTGATGCCGTCTGGCTTACCGTGCCAGAGAGTGGTCGTGGCCCATTCGCCGACACTGTCGATACACAGGATCGCAGCGCTCTCGAACGGACTGGGGAAGAACGCCGATGCAGCGTGAGACTCGTGGTGGCCATGCACTTCGATTCGGCGACCGTCCCGGTCTCCCATCGCTGTGAGATGACGCACGACCTCACGGTCCATTCGGCGCTTTTTCGATAGCCATTCGCCAATCACCGGTGCATAGGTGCGCGCTGCCGAAAACCCGGCCACGGCTGCCGTCGAGAGCACCCGACGGAACTTGAGCGCCGGGTCTTCGTAATAGGCGACATGGTCGACATCGGCCAGGTTTATACCTGCGTACTTCAGAACGTACTCAATGGCCCTACATGGAAAACCCGGGTCATGTCGGATCCGGCTGAAACGCTCTTCCTGGGCGGCGGCGACGATCTTGCCGTCCACAACCAGAGTGGCCGCGCTGTCGTGATAAAAGGCAGAGATGCCAAGCGTTATCGTCATAGCAGCGACCTCACTTTTTCGCGAAACTTATCCAGCATTGTTTGCTCCCTGGGTGGATTGAGCGCGACGAATCCATTACGCACGCGCGCCCAAAGTTCATCACGGTCACTTCTAGAAAATGCGCAAAGGTAGGTATCCAGACTCGCGGCAGCCCATGCCGTATGCCCGGTGGAGATGTTGTCGATGGAGTTGTGCAGATCAACGAACATCGTCGGATAGCCGTAGGCGACCAACGCCTTGTGGGTACGCCGATAACCGCCACCTACACCGGATAGCTCCATCGCCAGGTTCAGCCCGAGAATCTCCGGGCAATAGGTTTGGGGATATCGTCCGATGGACAACCAGAACACGGGCAGCTCGAAGTCCTCGTCGTTGAAGCAAGCTGCGTTGGCGTAGCCAGGGTCGGCGGTGGCCGGCAACTCGCCATGCACTGCCTTGAGCAGATGGCGGTAGATGACGGGATGGTTCTGCGCCTCGATTCCGTTGCCCAACTCATCGAAAAGCGTTTCAAACAGTCGGCTGCCGTACGCCGTGGAGGCTACCGCCGGGTGGGCGAACCCGGCCAGCCAAGCCCCGTCGATCATTGTCAGCGGCGCCAAGGACAGGATATCGGCGACCACCTCATCGCGAGATGGCAGCTCTTCGTTCTGCTCCAGTGCCTGGTTGGACGCTTCATGCTGGCCTTGCAACCACTGCTGCAGGACACCGGGCGCCCAATGCTCTGGCAACGAGCAACGCCCCTTGGCGACGCCACGGGCGGCCCTGGCCAGCCAACTCTTCACGTAGTGACCGGCAAAGGATTCCTCTGACGACGTGAGCTCCATACGCAACAGGCGTGGGTAAGCCTCTCGTGGACTGAATCTGGCGACCAACGCTTGGGTTTCAGCATTCTCGCGAAGAGTCCCGGCGAGTCTGCCGTCGTCTTTCCATACCTGGAAAGCCGGGGGCTGCATGGGCGCATCGGAGTAAGGCAAGCTGGAGATCCAGCGGTGAAGAATGGCGATATCGTCGCGACTGAAGATTCGGAACATCTTGCCCCGCGGCGAAATCAGGCTGGTGAGCAGTGGACTCGCTTCTGGCTTGCCCGCACGCACGTAGGCGCTGGCGGCAAGATGGTCGAGGAACTTCAACGAGTCGTCGACCGCGAGCAAGGGCTTCATCGGCACCTTATTCAGCCGTGTCTTGTCATGGTATTGGCAAGCATCCAGCCGACGTCGGCTGATCAGGTGGCATGCCGCCTCTCTCGGATCGAGCCAGCGCTCAAGCAAATTGAGCAGCGCTTCGTTCATCTCCTCGACCTGCCGGCGCGCCCACAGGTAGCCTTGGCGCACCCCATCGTTTCCGGCCGCTCCCATTTGCACGAGAAATTCCCGGACGGCCACTTCAGCGAGCACGGCGAGATCATCGGTACTACCGGCGGGGTCGTGACGCAGATCGAGAAACTGGCGGGCGGACGGCTCATTACGGGCGATGAACTCGAACGAGGGCAGCAGCCCGCAATGGCGCAGGTAAAGATTGACCCCCAGGATCTGGGCCGTCAGCGACTCCGGGAAATGCCCCAGTACGACTAGGGTCGAGGCAACGTTGAAGGCCCCGTCCGAGATCCTTGGGTCGGCCACCGCTCGCAGGAGATCTTCGCCAGCATCTGCCAGCGAATGCTGACGCAGCAATTCCTGGTAGCGCTGGATACGACTGGCCCCCGGCTGACCGGCACCCACATCCGCCGCATGGATACTCAGCGCTGCCATGGCATGGCGCGCTTCATTATTCCAACTGCCACACAGCCCATGAATCAGGTGCTGGCTGCCGATCAGAAAGGGAGCCGACTCCAGTGCCGCCTTGGCGCCCAGCGCCTGGGCATCCGCTTCGTTCGTCTCGACTGCCTGTGCCAACCGTCGGAATCCGTCGCGCAATGGCCCAAGCCGTTCGCATGCAACGCTCGCCAGCCCTGCCAAGGCTGGCGCGCTGGTGAAGTCGACGTCTGCCAGCTCCGTGCCATGCACCGCACCCAGGCAAGTGCGCAGGGTGACCGGCGTGAACATGCGCCTGGCCTCTCCCCCGGTCTCTGCCCCGAGGAAACTGGAAAAGATTTGCCTATTAGTCTTCATCAGTGCATTGGATAGATGGAAGAATTGTTTTTCTTCTTGGCTTTTTTCTTTCTCTTGAACAAAGAACCAAGTGCCTTGCGAATTCGCTGGAACATAGAGCCTCCTAAACTTTCACTGAAGGTATCGATGAATGGCGTGTGCTACGACATCACTGCCGAGGTCGGTAAAGTGCGCACGATCAACGTACAACCATTCATCGGCCGGACGTTCTCTAAAATCATCGATTAGACTGGCAAATCGAATACCCAAGTCATGACAACTATTGGCCAAACTATCAGCGTAATATTCCGCGACAGCGGGCGCGGATATGTCGCCATACAACTGCTGCCAAGTACCAAACCTGGAAATCCGATCAAGTTCATCGAACAATTTCTGCTCTTCGGCGCACGGCGTTCTTACCCACGTCGCCAAGGGCTGGAGAACAAACGTAAGTTCCGCATCCAAAGATTCCGCGAGTCGCTTCCAAGTAGTCAGACAATTCATAGTGTCTTTTAGAGCGCGCACCAGAGTTTGCGAAATTGGCGGCACCTCGGTCGTTTCGGCGGGCCACTTTGGAAGTTTGCCAGGCGGCAGTTCTGCGCCATTCTCCTCAGCAATTTCATCAAACTTTTCGTAGTAGTCACCGCAGAAGTAGAACGGCGGCAGATCACCTCGAATGAACTCAGGAAGACGCGCCATGACCAGAGTGTTGAAGCCGCCCATGATCACGATGCGTCGCACTTTGGGCAGTCGATGGGCATGCAGCACGAACAGCATCAATTCCTGGGTCGCATTGAAGGTATGCCCGGCAAAATTCAGCCATGGCGTATCGTCTGGATCATACGTGGACAGGCGGCTTGCTACCGAAGCGGCATCGCTGGAAGCCCCGTAACCCAAGGCTGACGAGGCCCCGACCAGCAAATTCACCTCTGACAGCGCGCTGGCCTCCAGGGTGCCGACACTGATCGGCCTGCCTTGCGCATCATGGGCCAGGCGAAATCCGAGCCGATCGGTATTGATCGATTCCGAACGGTAGTCGGCGGCATTGAAACCCATCACATAAGGCAGGTATTGGGAACGACTGCGACTGGCGAATTGATCGTAGGTGAGCATCTGAGGTGTCAACTTCACACGTTCCAGACTGGGATCATCCAGCGCGATACGCTTGCGTCTTTTAAACATGGCCAAGCCACTCCTTTAGCGAGAATCAGAATTCCATTTGATCAGCCAGATTTTTTCGGGGCGAATCACGCCAGCCCTTTCGAATTCTATCGAAAGTGCGAATTTGCCAATAACGAGCCATGGCAAGCCAGACATGATAAGTTTTGGCTATTACTAACCAAAACCATTACATGCAGGAAAATCGAAACTAACTAAAATCGTATGCGAGCGATAAAATTCACATCGCGATGCGACGGGGCGGGAAATTCAGTGATGGCTGTTGCGAGGTGCAATATGAAGGTATTGCATACTGCAATACGGTGACGCGGAGAGCTTCCATGCATTGTATCGTCCCTTTACTTTTATACTTTTCAGCCCCCCAGAGAGGACTCATGCGATCGAGTCTAGACATTGGATCCAGAATGTCAAATGAAAGTACCTGCATTTCTTCCATGGGGAAAAACATTCATGAAAGGGTGAGCAAATCAACAAGCCTCATGAATGCCCGGTCACTCATGCCAATTAAATGACAGCACTAATATTGACATTGAAATTGCCCGGACAGACGGACCGGTGTTGCGGCACTTACTGACGGCGCAGTGAATATACTCAGCGGAGGGGGACTCATACCTCGGAGAGCAATCATGCGCACGGTTCACGTCATCGAAGCCGGGAGAACCCCCGCACCGGTCAAAGTTGTTGGAGAGACGATCACTATTCTTGCCGGTGGCGATTTGACCAAACCCTTTGAAGTGCACATCCAGGAAGGTGTACAAGGTGGCGGGCCACCGCTGCACTTTCACCCTTGGGACGAAGCGTTCTATGTCATCGATGGACAGGTTGAAGTGACCGTCGCAGGTCAATCCACTACCGTCTCGCCCGGGGGTTACGTGCACATCCCCGCCGGGTCGATCCATGCCTACAAGAACATCAGCCCTACCGCGAAAATGATCGGCGTGGTTTCCGATCCACGCGGCGGTCAGTTCTTTGCGGCGCTGGATCAGCTCAAAGTGCCCGAAGACCTGCCTCGGATACTGGAGATATCTGAAGGCTTCGGTGTTACGTTTCTGCTGCCAAAATCACCAGGACACGCGTAGGGGAACGTTCAGGCCGCACCACTCTTGGCCTGTTGCTCCAGGTGCAGCTGCAACTCGGGATCGATCTTCAACGCCGCAGCCAGTTCATCCAGATAGTTGCGCTCGGCGTCCTGCTGATCGTCCACCAACATCACGCTGGCCAGGTACATCTCGGCGGCCATGCCCGGGTCTTGGGCCGACTGCGCCACATCGGCGGCATCCAGCGGTCGGGCGACTTCGTCATCGAGCCATTGCTGCAGTTGCGGGTCGTCGGTGTGGCGGCCGATTTCGGTGCTGATCATTTGTTTCTCGGCATCATCGATGCGACCATCGGCCTTGGCGGCGGCGATCAACGCACGAAGGATGGCGTGGCTGTGGTCTTCGATTTCCGGGCCAGACAACAGGTCAACGGTGCGCGGTGCCTGTTGCGGTGCCGAGGCCTGGCTGCGTTGCCAGGCCTGATATGCCTGGAACGCCATCATCCCCAAAGAAGCCAATGCCGCGTAGTTGGTGCCGCCCGAACGCGTTTGCGTCGAACCGCCCATGGGTGATCCGCCGCCCAGCAGACCACCGAGCAAACCACCTAAACCTGCGCCGCCCGCACCGGCGCCCCCGCCGCGCCCTAACAGACCACCCAGCAATCCGCCAAGATCGCCCAAACCTCCTTGAGCTGACGCCGCACCGCCACCTTGTTGCGACTGCGAGCCCTGGCCGGCCCGCAGTAATTGCTCAAGCAAATCGCTGGTGTTCATGACGACGTCCTCATTAATGGGCACAAACTCAGTCAGGCAACGATAGTCCCCGCCAGACATTCCGCCAACTCCGTCTGGCTGAAGTCATGTGTGTTGCTCTTGCCCTTCACACTCCTGACAGAAACTGACACCGCCTCCTTTTATGCTGCCCCCACCTTGAATGGAGCAGCCCAATGATCACTCCCCGTTTTATTTTGCTTTACGTGGAAAACCCCGCCGTGAGTGCACGGTTCTATGAGTTTCTGCTGGAGCGCATGCCCGTGGAAGAGTCGCCGACTTTCGCGCTGTTTGTGCTAGATGGTGGCTACAAACTGGGGCTCTGGTCACGGCACACCGCCGAACCTGCTGCGGGGGCGACGGGCGGTGGAACCGAACTGGCGTTCCCGGTGGAGTCCGTCGAGCAGGTCGATGCACTGTTTGCCGATTGGAGCGCGCTCGGGCTGACCATGGCCCAACCGCCGACAGAACTCGATTTCGGGCGCACCTTCGTCGCGCTCGACCCGGATAACCATCGGCTGCGCGTGTTCTGCCCCTCGCTCAACTGACACCCGTCTCGACATCGGTCAACGCTCAATACCTGCCCCGGATATTTCCGGGGTATTTTTTTGCGCGGCGGCTAAGATTCATAGGTGGTGAACCTTATTCCCGAAAATCCGGTCGATACCTGCAACCCGACCCGGTTTGCCGACGCCCTCAACAAGAGGGTGATAACTGGCTTGCTTCACTTTCTGGAGAACGCCCCCGTGATATCCACTGTACACATTGCCAGGCTCAAAGCATGGGGCGCCCATGGTTTTACCGCCACTGGCGTGGTCACAGCCTTCCTCGCGACCCTCGCCTTGTTGGAGAACCAGCCCACCAATTGCCTGCTGTGGCTGGGCGTGGCGCTGATCGTCGACGGGCTGGACGGCGCGCTGGCGCGCAAGGTCAATGTGCAGTCGGTGCTACCGAGTTTCGACGGTTCGATCCTCGACCTGGTGATCGACTACCTGACGTACGTGTTTATCCCAGCACTGTTCATCTACCGTTACATCCCGTTGCCGGACTACACCCTGCTACTGACCGTGTCGCTGATTCTGGTGTCGTCGCTGTTTTGCTTCTGCAACGTCAACATGAAGAGCAAAGACAACTACTTCCAGGGCTTCCCCGCCGCGTGGAATGTGGTCGCGTTGTGCCTGTACATCATCGACCCATCGCCATGGATCACCTTGCTCACCGTCATCGGCCTGGCGCTGCTGACCGTGACCCGAATGAAATTCCTGCACCCGTTCCGCGTGCGCCGGTTCATGCCGATCAACATTGCCGTGACGGCCATCTGGCTGCTGTGCAGCTTGTCGCTGGTGGTCAACCACCCGGTCATCAATCCACTGGTCATGGGCCTTTGGCTGCTAATGTCGGCGTACTTCCTGGGGATCTGCTTCTGGCGCACAGCGTTGGAGTGGTTCGACGGCTCGCGGCTCAAATAGGCACTGCGATCATGCCGATCCACATCGTGCAACTCGGCTCACCCCGCACCGCGAATGAAGGCCTGCGCCTGGGCACGGTACGCCGCCCGCCCCGCGGTGTACCGAAGGCCGAATTTGCCAGCCGGGATTTTTACGACGTGTGGCAACCGCTGCTGTCCCCCAGCCCCGAGTTGGTGGCCGAAGCCAAAGCGGCTGAAGATGCCAAAGCCTGGGATGCTTTCAAGCGCAAGTTCAAGGCCGAGATGAACCATCCCGCACCCAGTCAGCTGCTCGACCTGCTGGCCGCCCTCTCCCATCAAACGTCTCTGGCCGTGGGGTGTTATTGCGAGGACGAGGCCCACTGCCACCGTTCCGTGTTACGGGAGTTGCTGGAGGCACGGGGCGCGAAGGTTGTCTAGATAAAGAAAACACCACAAATCCCCTGTAGGAGCGCGGCTTGCCCGCGAAGAGGCCAGCCCATTCAGCATCAATGTTGCCTGACACACCGCCATCGCGAGCAGGCTCGCTCCCACAATTGAACTTCGGTGTGACACCTCTGCACTTGAATGCAGCACGAACTTCAGCCCGCACCTGCCTTGCGGACGAGAGGTTGATCATGGTCAATACTTAGAGGATTGAATGGCTATCGAATGACCACACGTCGGGCGCACAGTCCCTCCCCCATCACAGCCCAGGGGGACCGTCGTCTGCTCGTTTACCCACGGGAGGTTTGTCATGTCTGGTCAAGCTCGTTTCATGCTGGTCGCCTCGCCCCTGATGGAACACAGCCCTGCCTTCGACCGTGCCGCGGCGCTGGCCAAGGCTGAGGATGCAGCCTTGCACATCGTAGCTTTCGACTACCTGGAGGGTCTGGCGACCGCCGGCTTGGTCAACGAAAAGGCCCTGGAGCAGATGCGTCTGGGCTATGTCGAGCGCCACCGCCAGTGGCTTGAGGAACAGGCCCGCCCCCTGCGCAAGATCGGTGTGCACGTCACTACGGAGGTGGCATGGGTCGAAAATCCGCTGGAAGAAATCCTGACTCACCTCAAAGAGCAGCCGATGGATGTGCTGATCAAGGCGCTGGAGCATCAATCACGGCTGTCGCGGCTGGTGTTTACCCCTCTCGACGTGCATTTACTGCGCGAATGCCCGGTGCCGCTGCACTTCGTCAGCCATGCCAAGCATGCGTTGCCGCGCAAGATTGTCGCCGCGGTCGATCCGTTCCATCGTGATGATCACTACAAAAGCTTCAATGACCGGATTCTGCACGAAGCGTCAAAACTGGCGAGCGCCTGCAATGCCGAGCTCGACGTGGTCTACGCCTATGACCTTTCGTCCATCAGCTCGGACGAGTTCAGCTTCGAGAACGGTTCGGCGTTTTTTGCTTCGGACAAGGCCAAGACCCTGTTCGACTTCCAGGAGGATGCCTTCAACGAATTGGCCGCGCGCAACGGCATCGCGCCGGAGCAACGGCACATGCTCATGGGCAGCCCGACCAAAGTGCTCACCCGCTATGCCGATACTTATGACGTCGACGTGATTGTGATGGGCCGGGTCGGCCATCGCGGTATGGGCCGGTTGATCGGCAGCACGGTGGAGCATCTGCTGTACAAAATGCCGTGCAGTGTCTGGGTGGTCTATACCGAGCGGCTGGATGAATGATCGGGCTGGTCAGGTAGTCAATTCTGCACATACCCCTGTGGGAGCCCCCTCGCCACAGAGCCCGCTCCCACAGGGGATTTGTGTTGTCGTTTCAACGCCGTGTAATCACCACCTCGAGGTATTCACTGGGTACCACCAGCGACCGTTCCCCCGCTCGGTTCAGGCGATTCAGCAGTTCGGTCAGTTCGTTTTCCAGGGCCGTGCCCTCTTCAGGTGGCAGGGTCGCAAAGGCCTTGTGAACCGGCCCATACCAGGTACGGAAGGTGTCAATCCAGTGTGCGGCCGAGCGATAGCGGAAGTTGAACAACCGCCGTGTCACCTGGAGCTGGAAGTCGCGCTGGTCGAAGTGCGAGTTCAACCAGGCTTCGGAGCCCCAGTTCGAAGGGGGTTGCGCGCCTGGCGGTGGCGGCATGTGGCGGCCCAGGGTCTTGAACACTTGGCCGATGTAGCCTTCAGGCGTCCAGTTGGCAAGGCCGATCCGGCCTCCCGGGCGACACACCCGCGCCAGTTCCGCGGCGGCCTTGGCTTGATCCGGCGTAAACATCACACCAAAGGTCGAAAGCACGGCATCGAAACTGGCGTCCTCGAACGGCAAGTCCTCGGCATCGGCCACCTGAAAGGTCACGTCCAGATGTTCCGCCCGCGCGCGGTCTTCGCCGCGTTCAAGCAACTTGGCCACATAGTCGGTGGACGTGACCTTGCAGCCCCGGCGCGCGGCGGCGAGCGTTGCGTTACCGTTGCCGGCGGCGACGTCCAGCACCTGCTCATCACAGAGCAAGTCGCAGGCTTCGGCCAGTTGTTCGCCGACGATTTGTAAGGTGGTACCGATCACGGCGTAGTCGCCGCTGGCCCATGTGGCCATTTGACGATTTTTCAGGGCAGTGAGGTCAATGGGGGTACTCATGGAGTCTGCTCCGTTGCGGATTGGAACGCGTCCCGACTCACTCCGCCGTGGTGGGATCGATGATGTTCATGACCCGGGAAACGCTGGTGATGGGAAATTCACCTTTTTGGGCGTGCTCCCTGATGAGTCCCTCATTCGGCGCGATGTACACGCAGTAAATCTTGTCGCCAGTGATGTAACTCTCCAGCCACTGCACCTCCGGCCCCATCTCACGTAACACATCGCAGGATTTTTGCGAGATCGCTTTGAGCTCCTGTTGCGGCAGTCCGCCGGCACCCGGAAGCTCGCGTTCAATAATGTATTTAGGCATGGCAAGTTCCTTTTCTTGTGGGTGATGACAGGGTCGCAATGATCCCGTCGTCCACAAACTATCGCTCCCGGATACGCCGGCGTCCTGCCGATCGTCCGGAGAATTCACGAAATATGGCATTCTCCGATGCATGGTCGCCTATCTGTAACGCGGCATTAACAGATTGGCTTGCGTCGCCTAAACGGGTTATGCGGCGGGCGTCTTGGCCTCTTCCAGCAGTTGCCTAATCATCTGCTCCTGGGTTTCATAACGGCCCTCGCCAAAGTGGGTGTAACGCACCTGCCCCTTGGCGTCGATCAGGTAGTGAGCGGGCCAGTATTGGTTATTGAAGGCGCGCCAGATCGCGTAGTTGTTGTCGATCGCCACCGGGTAGGTGATGCCGAGTTTTTTCACCTGGTCGCGGACGTTGTTGATGATGCGTTCGTAACCGTATTCAGGGGTGTGCACGCCGATCACGACCAGGCCGTCCTTCTCATATTTCTTCGCCCAGTCCTTCACGTAGGGCAAGGTGTGCTGGCAGTTGATGCAGTCGTAGGTCCAGAAGTCCACCAGCACCACTTTGCCGCGCAGGGCATCGTTGCTCAGCGCTGGCGAGTTGAGCCATTCGACCGCGCCAGAGAGTGACGGCATCGCGCCTTTGGCCGCGTCCATGGTCGAGTCGGCCCTGACCTTGCTGATGAAGTAATCGACCACTTTCGGTATGGTTTCCAGTACGTGTTGTTCAACCATGGTGACGCCTTCGGATGAGGTGCTGGCGAGCAATTTGTTGTCGGCACCCGTGGAGATGACTGCTGCAGCAACCAACACCGCAGCCCCCGTGCCACGACGCAGCCAACCAGTGAGCGGAATCGACGGTTTCAAGCGATTGACCAAGCTGCGACCGGCGAAGATCAAAGTGCCCAGGGACAACGCGCTGCCCAGGCCGTACGCCACCAGCAAAAGACTGGTCTGAGCGTTGGCGCCTTGTAGCATGGCGCCGGTGAGGATCACCCCGAGGATCGGCCCGGCACACGGCGCCCAGAGCAGACCGGTGGCGACGCCGATCATCACCGAGCCTAACGGGCCAGACATTTTGCGAGTGTTGGGATCAAGGCGATTGCCCAGCAGCACGAACGGGCGCGCCAGCCAGCCACCGATGCGGGCGGAGATCAGCGACAGCGCGAACAGCACCATCACAATCAGCGCCACATGGCGGCCGGTGTTGTTGGCTTGCACCACCCAATCGCTGCTGACCACCGCCAGGCTGGAGATCAGGGCGAAGGTCAGGGCCATGCCGCCGAGGGTGAGCAGGATCGAAGAACGCGTACGTTTAACCCCGGCAAACAAAAACGGCACGACCGGGAGGATGCAGGGGCTGAGGACGGTCAAAATACCGCCCAGGAATGCGATGAGGAACATGGGGGATCACCTTAAAAATGTGAGGGGCGATACACCGCAGTTCCCATGTGGGAACGGCGGAAATTGACAGAACTGTGCAGGCTTCAGGCCTCTAGCTGCTGGCCCTGTGGCGTCCGGCTGTAGCCGTTCTCTGCAACCAGTTGCCCTTGCGGTGTGCGGCTGGAACCATCCTCAGTCAGCAGCGGAGTCAGTTGGAAGCAGGTGCTGCTGCCACAGCTGCTCTGTTCTACCGCAGCGTTGGCATGGGCAGCGGCGCCGGCTACGGAGAAAACGAGGGCGGTGAAAAAGCGGGTGATGTTGTTCATGATGTTCTTCCTGTTTCAAAGGGGATGGGCAATGGGTCGTCGAAGGATTCAGCTGCCTTCGTTGCAGCCGTCAGCGAATTTGCTGTAATCCAGGACCCGGGTTTTGCCTTGGGAATCCAGGTAGGTCATCCGGGCATTCACAATCCCGCAGGTAGGGGTGGCGTCCTGTTTCATCGACAGCACTTTCTGGATGTCCAGGTGCGTGCCGTAGGTGTAGGTTTGAGGGGTTACATCGGCTTCGGCGCGGGCCGACAAAGTGCAGATGTTCAGGGCGGCAAACAGGCAGGCGGCGTACACGGCTTTGGTGTTCATGGTGATTTCCTCAAGGCTTCAATAGGTCAATCGTTGATTGAGCCGAGGCGGTTGGGTTTGCCTCGATGGAACCTATTTGAAACCCGCGAGGTATCTCGTCTGTGTCGAGAACAGGCGCGGGTAAATCGCTATGTATCCGCGCAGGCCTGCGATACACAGCGATACAAAACCCTCTGAAATCGCAATGCTGTCTTGAGTCAGTGAGAAACCTGTGGCGAGGGAGCTTGCTCCCGCTTGAGTGCGTAGCACTCACAATAATCGGCAAAGGTTGTCAGATTTTTTGGGGCCGCTGCGCAGCCCGACGCGAGCAAGCTCGCTCGCCACAAAGAGTCGCGCTTAAGTGAACAGCATTGCCCTGAAATCGGCTGTTTTTTGCGTCCCCGTGTATCTGCTGATACGCCAGATACACTGCAATACAATCGACGGCAGGCGAGCGGGCCAAGGCTCGATAGACTGCGCGACAACTCCCATTCAAGAGGCTTGGTCACCATGGAACACGTCGATCACATTCTCATCGTGGACGATGACCGCGAGATCCGGGAACTGGTAGGCAACTATCTGAAAAAGAACGGCCTGCGCACCACCGTGGTGGCGGATGGGCGGCAGATGCGCTCGTTTCTGGAGTCCACGCCGGTGGACCTGATCGTGCTCGACATCATGATGCCGGGGGACGATGGCCTGGTCCTCTGCCGCGAACTTCGCGCCGGCAAACACAAGGCCACCCCGGTGCTGATGCTCACCGCTCGCAACGATGAAACCGACCGCATCATCGGCCTGGAAATGGGCGCCGACGATTACCTGGTCAAACCGTTCGCCGCCCGTGAATTGCTCGCCCGCATCAACGCTGTGCTACGACGCACGCGGATGCTGCCGCCGAACCTGGTGATCACCGAAAGCGGTCGCCTGCTGGCATTCGGTCGCTGGCGCCTGGACACCTCGGCCCGGCATCTGCTGGATGAAGACGGCACCATGGTCGCCCTCAGCGGCGCGGAATATCGCTTGCTGCGGGTGTTCCTCGATCATCCTCAGCGGGTGCTCAATCGCGACCAGTTGCTCAACCTGACCCAGGGCCGCGATGCCGATCTGTTCGACCGCTCCATCGACTTGCTGGTGAGCCGCTTGCGTCAGCGCCTGCTGGACGATGCCCGGGAACCGGCCTACATCAAGACCGTGCGCAGTGAAGGCTATGTGTTTTCCCTGCCAGTGGAAGTGCTCGGTGCGCCGTCATGAATCTTGCGCTGCATTGGCCCCGCACACTGGCCTCGCGGCTGTCGCTGATTTTTCTGGTGGGCCTGATCCTCGCCCAGGCGCTGTCCTTTGGCGCTCAGTACTACGAGCGTTACGAAAGTGCGAAAAACACCATGTTGGGCAACCTGGAAACCGATGTTTCGACCTCCCTGGCCATCCTCGACCGTTTGCCCGCCGACGAACGCCCGAACTGGCTACCGCGTCTGGAACGCGCCAACTACAACTATCTGTTGAATGAAGGCTCGCCGGGCACGCCGATGGCGGCTCGCGATGTGTCGATTGCAGTGACCTCGATTCAGGACGCCATCGGCCATGATTACCCGCTGACCTTTACCGACATCCCCGGCCCGAAAAAACACTTCCAGGCCCATCTGAAACTCAAGGACGGCAGCCCTGTCACTATCGACGTGCGGCCGTCGATGGTGCCGTTGTCGCCGTGGTTGCCGGCGGTATTGCTGGGACAACTGGCGCTGATGATTATCTGCACCTGGCTGGCCGTGAGAATCGCCATTCGCCCGCTCACCCGCCTCGCCCAAGCGGTGGAAACCCTCGACCCCAACACCCACGCCGTACACCTGGACGAAAAAGGCCCGACCGAAGTCGCCTACGCTGCGCGGGCCTTCAATGCGATGCAGGCGCGCATTGCCGCTTATCTCAAGGAGCGCATGCAACTGTTGGCGGCAATTTCCCACGACCTGCAAACCCCGATCACCCGCATGAAACTGCGCGCCGAGTTCATGGATGACTCCAGCGAGAAAGACAAACTGTGGAACGACCTCGGCGAGATGGAACACTTGGTGCGCGAAGGCGTGGCCTATGCCCGCAGCATTCATGGGGCCACCGAGGAGAGTCGTCGCACCGATCTGGATTCGTTCCTCGACAGCCTGGTGTTCGACTATCAGGACATGGGCAAAGACGTCCGGCTCGACGGCAAAAGCGCAGCCGTGATCAACACCCGGCCGCATGCCTTGCGACGGGTGCTGGTGAACCTGATAGACAACGCACTGAAATTCGCCGGCACCGCAGAGTTGTGGGTGGAAACGCAGGCTGATGGCTGCTTGTCGGTGAAAGTGATGGACCGTGGGCCGGGGATTGCCGAAGAGCAATTGGCGCAGGTGATGGAACCGTTCTACCGCGTGGAGAATTCGCGCAATCGCAGTACGGGAGGGACCGGTTTGGGGTTGGCGATTGCCCAGCAGTTGGCCATCGCGATTGGTGGGTCATTGAAATTGAGCAATCGTGACGGTGGTGGTTTGTGTGCGGAGCTCAAGTTGCCAGCTCAGACTACATCATTGTAGGAGCGAGGCTTGCCCGCGAAGAGGCCCAGCACATTCAACATTGATGTTGGCTGACACTACGCCTTCGCGGGCAAGCCTCGCTCCTACAGGGATATTGGGTGTTTGGGAGATTGTGTGCGGTCAGGCGACTATGCCGATCACTCCTTCCCCGTGCATCTGCCGCAACAACGCCAACCCACTGTCCATGAATTCCGACGCCCCAACCATCCCTGCCTCCACCGCCAACCCTTCCAGCTGTGCCCGGCCATCGAGCTGAGGAAATTCCCCGATTCGCTGCAACAACCGCCACGCCAAAGGGCTCAGTTCGGAAAACCGTACACCCCAGTCCTCGCCCCGACAAACCAACAGCAACGTCGGCTGAGCCGGCGGCGAGTCCGGCCGGTAATCCGGCCCCACCAACTGCACCGGCCAGGCATACGCCAATGGCCAGGCCAGCGGCGAAACCTGCAACGGTCGATCCAGCAGCAACCCGGCATCGCTGGCCGGCAATGGCTCGGCGTCGGATTGTTGCAGCGCCATTTCGACCCACTCGTAATGCGCCAGCTCAACCATGAACGGCGGCCACGCGCCATCGCTCAGCGCCAGCGGCTCAGAGGCCAGAAACTCGACAAACTCCTGGGCAATCTCGCCGAATTTCGGCGTATGAGCGCGGTAGTCCCGCAGGAAGATACGCACCAGGGAACGCCACTCACCATCACCCAATATCTTCACCAGCACCGGAAAAGTCCCGCTGAGCAACGACGATAGATTCGAGAACACCAAGTCGCGATAAACCTGTGCCCGTGCCACGTCCATCCCGGTCGGCGGCGCACATTGATCGGGGTCGCGCAGGTAGCGAGTCAATGTGTGTTGCTGCTGATACAGCGTAGGTTTATCCACGGTTCACCTCCTCATTTTGCAGGCGGCGAATGGTCTGTAATTCGCTCACCAATTCAGAGAACGCCGGAAAGTTGAAATCCCGCTCAAGCAGCGTCGGCTGCACACCAAACCGCGCATAAGCGTCGGCCAGCAGCGACCAGATCACCGGTTTTACCGAGGCGCCATGGGTGTCGATCTTCAGTGTGTCGGACTCATCGAAATGCCCCGCCACATGCATGGCGACCACCCTCCCCATATCGATGCCCGCCAGAAACGTCTGCGGATCGAAGCCGTGATTGATCGAGTTGACGTAGACATTGTTGACGTCCAGCAGCAGGTCGCAATCGGCTTCGCGCAGCACCGCGTTGGTGAACGTCAGTTCGTCCATGTCCTGTTGTGGCGCGGCGTAGTAGGAGACGTTTTCCACCGCCAGGCGCCGACCGAGAATGTCCTGTGACTGGCGGATTCGGGCGGCGACGTGGCGCACCGCTTCTTCGGTAAACGGCAACGGCAGCAGATCGTAAAGATGCCCGTCATCGCTGCAGTAGCTCAGGTGCTCGCTGTACAGCGGCACGTTGTGGTGATCGAGGAAAACCCGCACCTCCTGCAGGAACCCGACGTCCAGCGGTGCCGATCCGCCCAACGACAAGGACAAGCCGTGACAGGACAACGGATAGCGCTCGGCCAAGGCGCGAAACGCCGCACCATGAGCGCCACCGATGCCGATCCAGTTTTCCGGCGCGACTTCCAGAAAGTCGAAAGCGCCCACCGGGGCCGCTTGAAGGTCCTTCATTAAACCGCGGCGCAAGCCTAGCCCGACGCTCGCCTTCGCTGATGTGAGGGGAGTCTGCATGGTGTCGATCTCATCCTGGGATCCGGTCTCCAGCGTCTGAAAACTCAGTGCCGGCCGGCAGGCCCAGTCAAGCGCCATGGTGTGTCGGGTGTGTGTTCACCAACGCCGCTCTTCTCAGGCCACTGTATCGGACAGGCAGTCAGATACAGTGGGATACACCAACTAGACTTATTGATTACCCCCGTAGGGGAGCCAGGACGCGGTTATCGTCCTGTTCATTCCCACGATCACCGCCCAAAGGTGCATGCCTCGACAAACAATGCCTCTGGACCGTGATCCTGCTGAAGGAGCACACATGATGGACGAGGCCAGACTCAATGATTTCATGGGCAAACTGGTAAGCGACATGGGCGGCGCGGCGATGCTCGCCAACGTCATCCTCGGTGAAGAACTCGGCCTGTACCGGGCCATGGCCGACAGTCAGCCAATCACCCCCGAAGCACTCGCCGAAAAGACCGGCTGCAATACCCGCCTACTGCGTGAATGGCTCAGCGCCCACGCCGCCTCCGGTTACATGGAACACCGCGACGGTCAGTTCCGCCTGCCCGAAGAGCAAGCCCTGGCGCTGGCGATCGAAGACTCACCGGTCTATGTGGCCGGCGGTATCGGGGTGGTCGCGTCGTTTTTCCATGACAAGGACAAACTGGTCAATGCCATGCGCGGCAACGGCGCCCTGCCCTGGGGCGATCACCATCCGTGCATGTTCAGCGGCACCGAACGGTTTTTCCGCCCTGGGTACAAGGCGCACCTGGTCAGCGAATGGCTGCCGGCCCTTGATGGAGTGGTCGCCAAACTGGAGGCCGGCGCCAAGGTAGCGGACATCGGCTGCGGCCACGGCGCCTCGACCGTGATCATGGCCCAGGCGTTTCCAAATTCACGGTTCGTCGGTTTCGATTACCACGCGCCTTCGGTCACCGTCGCCACCCAGCGCGCCGAAGAAGGTGGTGTGTCCGGCCGGGCGCGGTTCTTCCAAGGCACCGCCAAGAGTTATCCGGGCGACGACTATGACTTGGTCTGCTACTTCGACTGTTTGCACGATATGGGTGACCCGGTCGGCGCCGCAAAGCATGCCTATGAATCGCTCAAACCCGACGGCTCGGTGCTGCTGGTAGAACCCTTCGCCAACGACACGCTCGATGCCAACACCACTCCGGTGGGACGACTGTTCTACGCCGCCTCGACCTTTATCTGCACGCCCAACTCACTGTCCCAGGAGGTCGGCCTCGGACTCGGCGCCCAGGCGGGTGAGGCGCGGTTGCGCAAGGTCTTCACCGAGGCGGGATTCACACAATTCCGGCGGGCCACGGAAACGCCGTTCAACCTGATTCTGGAGGCGCGTAAATAAGGGCAGGCCGGTTTGCCCGGATGCAACTGACAAAACCGGAGCCTGTGGGAGCGGGCTTTTGTGGCGAGGGGGCTTGCCCCCGTTGGGGCGCGAAGCCCCCCTAAAACCAGTGTCTGCGATCTTGAATTAGAAAGCGGTGACTGGTTTTACGACTGCTTCGCAGTCGAACGGGGGCAAGCCCCCTCGCCACAAAAGCCCGCTCCCACAGGTGATTGTGTTCAGTGCATGGCGAGGCGTTCGCCAAGGTTTTCGGCCTTGAGAATATCGAACAACGCCTGCGCCGCCGCCGACAGTTCATGCCCTGTCGTCAGCACCCCGATCGCCCGTTCCACCACCGGGTCGCGCAGGGTTATGCAACGCGCGCCCAGCTCGCGCATCTGCCCGGCGCACAAGGCCGGCACCGCACTGACGCCCAATCCGCTGGCCACCATCCGCCCGACCGTTGCCAACTGATGACTTTCAAACTCCACCGGCAACTTCATGCCCCGCGCCTGCAAGTGCTCTTCGAGCATCACCCGCACCGTCGATGGTCGCTGCAAGGTAATGAACGGTTCCTTGAGCAAGGTCTGCCAATCGATGTCGGCCAGCTCCGCCAGCGGTGAATCGAGGGGCACCACCGCCACAAACCGGTCGATGTACAACGGGGTAAATTCCAGCGACGAGCTCTGGGTCGGTTCAAACGCCACGCCCAACTCCACCTGACGGTCGCGGACCATTTCCAGCACCTGCTCGTTGATCACGTCGTTCACCGTGACGTTGACCTTGGGGTAACGCGCGCGAAAGGTCTTGAGGATCGGCGGCAGCAGGTTGCCGGCAAACGACGGCATCGCCGCCAGCGTCACGCGGCCGCGCTGGAGGGTGAAGCGTTGGCGCAGTTCATCCTCGGCATTGTCCCAGTCCGCGATCAATCGACGGGCCAGTGGCAGCAGCGATTCGCCTTCGGCGGTCAGTGCGACGTTGCGGGTATTGCGCGTGAACAGGCGCCCGCCCAAACCCTCCTCCAGCGCCTTGATGGTCAGGCTCAACGCCGACTGGGACAGGTGCAGCCGCTCGCACGCCACGGCAAAACTCAAACTCTGGGCCACGGCCAGGAATGCGCGGATCTGTTTGACGGTCATGACCAAGGTCTCCAACGGTAAGCACATTCAATGTAGGCGCAGTCTGCGGCAGCCCCTACCTATTAGTGAGTTTTATCTATCAATAAACCTTAAAAATCAACTTAACAAATAAATCCTCCAGCGCGACACTCCCTCCCCATCCGGCTAGCCAGCCGCCCACAAAGAATAAAAGAGGTGCATATGGCAGGGTTCGACAAGCGCGTGTATTCCTACGAGGAAGCGATGGCAGGTCTTGAAGACGGCATGACCGTGATCTCCGGCGGCTTCGGCCTGTGCGGGATTCCGGAAAACCTCATCGCCGAGATCCAGCACCGCGGCACACGTGATCTCACCGTGGTCTCCAACAACTGCGGCGTCGACGGTTTCGGCCTCGGCGTGCTGCTGGTGGACCGGCAGATCCGCAAAGTGGTGGCCTCCTACGTCGGCGAAAACGCGCTGTTCGAAAAGCAGCTGCTGAGCGGCGAAATCGAAGTCGTGCTCACACCTCAAGGCACCCTCGCCGAGAAAATGCGCGCAGGCGGTGCCGGCATCCCGGCGTTCTTCACAGCCACCGGCGTCGGCACTCCGGTGGCCGACGGCAAGGAAGTCCGCGAATTCAAGGGCCGCCAGTACCTGATGGAAGAATCCATCACCGGTGACTTCGCCATCGTCAAAGGCTGGAAAGCCGACCATTTCGGTAACGTGGTCTATCGCCACACCGCCCAGAACTTCAACCCGCTGGCCGCCACTGCCGGCAAGATCACCGTGGTCGAAGTCGAAGAAATCGTCGAACCCGGCGAGCTGGACCCGTCGCAGATCCACACCCCTGGCATCTACGTCGACCGGGTCATTTGCGGCACGTTCGAGAAGCGCATCGAACAGCGCACCGTGCGTAAGTGATCCCCTGCCCCCGGACCGAATGAAGGAATAACAACAATGGCACTTTCCCGCGAACAAATGGCTCAACGCGTCGCCCGCGAAATGCAGGACGGCTACTACGTGAACCTCGGCATCGGCATCCCGACCCTGGTCGCCAACTACATCCCTGAAGGCATGGAAGTCATGCTGCAATCGGAAAACGGCCTGCTTGGCATGGGCGCCTTTCCGACCGACGCCGAAGTCGACGCCGACATGATCAACGCCGGCAAGCAAACCGTGACCGCGCGTATTGGCGCGTCGATTTTCTCGTCCGCCGAATCGTTCGCGATGATTCGCGGTGGCCACATCGACCTGACCGTGCTGGGCGCGTTTGAAGTGGACGTCGAAGGCAACATCGCCTCGTGGATGATCCCCGGCAAACTGGTCAAGGGCATGGGCGGCGCGATGGACCTGGTGGCCGGTGCGGACAACATCATTGTCACCATGACCCACGCCTCCAAAGACGGCGAGTCGAAACTGCTGTCGCGTTGCAGCCTGCCGCTGACCGGCGCCGGTTGCATCAAACGCGTGCTGACCGACCTGGCCTACCTGGAAATCAAGGACGGTGCGTTCATTCTCAAAGAGCGCGCGCCGGGCGTCAGCGTCGAAGAAATCGTCGCCAAGACCGCTGGTAAACTGATCGTGCCTGACCACGTCCCGGAAATGCAGTTCGCTGCCCAGTGAGGAATTTTTCCATGCAAGAAGTCGTGATTGTTGCCGCCACTCGCACTGCCATCGGCAGCTTCCAGGGCTCGTTGGCCAATGTGTCCGCGGTTGACCTCGGTGCTGCGGTAATCCGCCAGTTGCTGGCGCAAACCGGTCTGGACCCGGCGCAAGTCGATGAAGTGATCATGGGCCAGGTATTGACCGCCGGCGCCGGGCAGAACCCTGCACGTCAGGCCGCGATCAAGGCCGGCCTGCCCTTCGCCGTGCCGGCCATGACCCTGAACAAGGTCTGCGGCTCGGGCCTGAAAGCGCTGCATCTGGCGGCTCAGGCGATTCGCTGCGGCGATGCCGAAGTGATCATTGCCGGCGGCCAGGAAAACATGAGCCTGGCCAATTACGTCATGCCGGGCGCCCGCACCGGTTTGCGCATGGGTCACGCGCAGATCGTTGACACGATGATCAGCGACGGTTTGTGGGATGCGTTCAACGATTACCACATGGGCATCACCGCCGAGAATCTGGCTGAGAAATACAGCCTGACCCGTGAGCAACAGGACGCCTTCGCTGCCGCCTCGCAGCAGAAAGCCGTGGCCGCCATCGAAGCTGGACGCTTCGTTGATGAAATCACGCCGATCCTGATCCCGCAGCGCAAGGGCGATCCGCTGTCCTTCGCCACCGATGAACAACCTCGGGCCGGCACCACCACCGACTCCCTGGGCAAACTGAAAGCGGCCTTCAAGAAGGACGGTTCGGTGACCGCCGGCAACGCTTCTTCGCTGAACGACGGCGCCGCTGCGGTGATTCTGATGAGCGCCGAAAAAGCCAAGGCCCTCGGGCTGCCAGTGCTGGCGAAAATCGCTGCGTATGCCAACGCGGGCGTCGACCCGGCGATCATGGGCATCGGCCCGGTGTCGGCCACTCGCCGCTGCCTGGACAAGGCCGGTTGGTCCATCGATCAACTGGACCTGATCGAAGCGAACGAAGCCTTCGCCGCGCAATCTCTGGCCGTGGCCAAGGACTTGGAATGGGACCTGAACAAGGTCAACGTCAACGGCGGCGCGATTGCCTTGGGCCACCCGATCGGTGCGTCAGGTTGCCGGGTGCTGGTGACCTTGCTGCATGAAATGATCAAGCAGGACGCCAAAAGAGGCCTCGCCACCCTGTGCATCGGTGGTGGTCAGGGCGTGGCATTGGCGATCGAGCGCTAATCACATCCTTGTAGGAGCGAGGCTTGCCCGCGAAGAACGATAACTCGGTGCAACAGATAAACTGCGTCATCGTTCTTCGCGGGCAAGCCTCGCTCCTACAGGTTATGGTCTCTGGCCCTCAGGCAAATTTCACAAGGTTCAAGACTGGCAACGGTCCGCCCGGAAACTGCACCAGCCGCGCCCCGACACTCAGTTCGCCCAGATCGATTCCAAAGAACCCCAACCGCTCGATCAACGCAGCCACCTGTGCCTTGGCCTCGGCATCGTCACCAGAGAGAAAAAGCACCCGCCGACCGCCCTCCGCTTTCGGATCACTCTCAAGCAGATGCGCCTGAAGGTGATTGAACGCTTTCACCACCCGCGCACCGGGCACCCATTCGGCAAACACTTCGCTGGACGGACGCCCCTGCAAATCCACCGCTTTGAACGATGGCGCCTCGATCGAATTGTTCGCATCGATCACAATCCGCCCGCCGAAATCTGGCAGCCCGGCCAGTGCCGTCGGTAACTTCGACCAATTCACCGCCACCAAAACAATCGGCTGTGCAGCCGCTTCTTCACGAGTGCCGGCCCGCGCTGTCGGCCCGAGTTCTGCTACCAGTGAGGCCAGGGTTTGCGGGCCACGGCTGTTGGCGATGACGACTTCGATACCCTGACGGGACAGTGCTTTGGCGAAGGCTGTGCCGATGGCGCCAGCGCCGATGATTCCGATTGTGCTCATGGTGTTCTCCTTAATGTTCAGGTGGGGTCAGGCGGTGAAGCCACCGTCGGCGACGATGTCGGCAGCGGTGACGAACGCTGCGTCCGGGCTGGCAAGGAATGCCACAACGCTGGCGATTTCCTCGGCTTTGCCGTAACGGCCGATGGCGATACCAGGGCCGACGATTTCGCTCACCGGACCGCCGTCAGGGTTCATGTCGGTGTCGGTCGGGCCGGGGTGAACGGTGTTGACGGTGATACCCAGTGGACCGAGATCCCGGGCCAGACTGCGGTTGAAGCCGGCGATGGCACCTTTCGTCAAGGTGTAGAGCGATGCCGTCGGGAACGCCGCGTAATGGGTCATCGACGAGCCTATGTGCACAATGCGACCACCGGTCTTCATGTGCCGTGCCGCTTCCTGTGTGGCAACGAACACACCGGTGACGTTGACCGCGATCATTCGCTGGTAGTCATCGAAGCTGATGTCCTGAATCGGCCCGCCGAGAGCGATGCCGGCGTTGTTCACCAGAATGTCGATACTGCCAAACACCTCGACGGTGCGAGTGACCGCCGCGCGCACCGCCGTCGGTTCACCGGCATCGGCGGCAATCGCCAGGGCACGACCACCCGCAGCTTCGATGGCGTGCACCACCTCGGCGGCTTTGGTCGGGGATGCGCTGTAGGTCAGCACAACACTGGCGCCATCGGCAGCCAGGCGTCTGGCGATAGCCGCACCGATGGAACGGGAGCCGCCGGTCACCAAAGCGGTTTTGCCAGCAAGGGGAAGTTGAGCGTTTGTCATGGGAATTCACTCCGTGGGTTGTCGTTGGAGTGAATACTGCGCTTGCCATTACGACTTGATTAGACGGTAATAGCTTGAATTATCTTCAAGCATTACTATCAGGTGTCTGAGATGGAAACCCTCGCCAACCTCGAATCTTTCGTGCGCAGCGCCGAAACCGGCAGCTTCTCCGCCGCCGCGCGGCTGCTCGCACTGACACCCGCCGCCGTCAGCCGCAACGTGGCGATGCTTGAACGCAACATCGGAGTACGGCTATTCCAGCGCTCGACCCGCAAGTTGTCGCTGACCGAAGCCGGGGAGCGTTTTCTGGCGAGTATCAGCGGCAATCTGCAAGGGTTGCAGGCGGCGATCAGTGCAGTGTCCAGTGATCGCGCGGAGCCGGCGGGCGTGCTCAAAGTCAGCCTGGCGCCGACTTTTGGCATCGGCCATGTATTGCCGTTGTTGCCGGATTTTCTGGCGCGCTATCCGCTGATTCGTCCCGAGTGGCACTTCGAAAACCGCCAGGTGGACCTGATCGCCGAAGGCTATGACGCGGCCATCGGCGGTGGTTTCGAATTGACGCCCGGGGTTATCTCGCGGACGTTGGCGGCGGCGCATGTGGTGGCAGTGGCCTCACCGGCCTACATGGCCGGACGCACGTCGCCCGACAGCCCGGCGGACCTGGCTCGATACAACGGGATTGTGATGCGCGGCGTGCACACTGGGCGGCTGCGTCACTGGGTCATGCAGGATGGCGCGGGCAATGAAGCAAGTGCCGAGCTGAGTGAAAACATCGTGCTCAATGACCCGGCCGCCATGCGCGAAGCAGCCCTGCTCGGCCTCGGTGTGACGCTGCTGGTGTTGCCCGATGTAGTCGCCAATATCCAGCGTGGCGAGCTGGTGCGCTTGTTGCCTGACTGGCATGCCGACGCGGGGCCAATCTCGTTGTATTACCCGAGCCGCACGTTGATGCCGGTCAAGACCCGGGTGTTTATCGATTATCTGGTCGAGGCGTTTGGGCGGGAGACCGCGTCATCGTTCTTCGCGAGCAAGCCCGCTCCCACAGTTGATCGGGGTTGATCACACATTTTGTGATCGGCACAGTTCCAATGTGTGTGTGCGGGCTTGCTCGCGAAGAGGCCCGGCCTGGCAAGACACCTCCCGACTCAGAAACCGCCCTGAGCAATCCATCGCCCGCAATGCTAACGTGGCCGGCTCACACCGAATGGAGACGCGTGCGTGCTGATGCTCAAACTGCTGGTGATTCCGGGATTTCTGTTGATGATTTCCCTGGCTGGAAAACGCTGGGGGCCAAGCGTGGCCGGTTGGCTATCGGGGTTGCCGGTGGTGGTCGGGCCGATTCTGTTTTTTCTCGCCATCGAGCAAGGCGTGATGTTCGCCGCTCAGGCGGCGACGGCAGCGTTATCGGCAATGTTCGCGATGATTGCTTTCTGCGTGACCTACGCCCAGGTTGCACAACGCTTGAGCTGGCCGTGGGCACTGACGATTTCGCTGTTGGTCTGGACCTTGGCGGCTATTGTGCTGTCGCTGATCCCGCCGTCGCTGGTGTTCTCGGTGATCGCGGCTGCCACTGCATTGCTGGCCGCACCGTACCTGTTTCCCACGGTGCAGCCTATCGTTTCAGGCCCTGCGCCGAAGTCCGACAAACTGCTGCTGCGCATGATGGCCGGCGCCCTGCTCACCTTGGCTGTGACGTTGCTGGCCAGCACCGTCGGCGAACGCTGGAGCGGGTTGCTCGCGGTATTCCCGGTGCTGGGCAGTGTGATGGCGGTGTTTTCCCAGCAGACTCGTGGGCCTGCTTTTACTGCGGTGTTGCTCAGGGCGACGGCGACGGGGATGTATTCGTTTGCGGCGTTTTGTCTGGTGTTGGCGCTTGCGCTGCCGCAGTTTGGGTGGCAGGGGTTTGTTCTGGGCGTGGGAGTATCGATGGGAATGTTGTTGATCACGAAACGCTTGCTTTTGCGATCTGGAAACAATGCACCAGGAACACGAAAGCTGCGCAAGATGAATGGATAGCCTTGGCTTTTCAGCGGTTAGACATCACGCCGGCAAAAACCGCAGGCATTACGGCATGATGCGTCCCGTCCTTTCCCCATGAAGAGGCCGTTTTTCTTGAACGATTGCGAGGGTGGCACAGAGTTCGGTGACTCAGGCATGATGCGAACTTCAGCCAACGGAGAGGCGTAATGAGCAGCAACGATAGCCCATCGGTTTCACTGGCCCTGCGTTCGTATACGGGTCAGGTCGAGCTGCATGATCACGACTTCCATCAAGTCGTGCTACCGCAGTCCGGCGCCATGGACATCGAGGTTGACGGCCAGGGCGGCAAAGTCGACTGGAGCCAGGGAGTGGTGATTCCCGCCGGTGCGCGTCATGCGTTTCTGGCGCAGAAGGCTAATACCTTTTTGGTGCTCGACGTGCCAGCGGCGCCTTTCGGCGGGCAGCAGAATATCGATTTGTCGAGCAGACTGCTGGTCGACAAACTCTTCTTCCCGGTGCGCCCGGAAATCCGCCATTTGCTCGATTACGCCGCCCGCAGCGCGCCGATGCTGATCAGCTCGCCTCAGGTGGCCGAATCCTGGAGCACGTTGCTGTTGTCCTCTCTGACGCTGCCCTCCAGAAACATCCCCGATCACAGCCAGTTCACGCTCGCCCGGGCCCTGGCCTGTATCGAAAGCAACCTGGACAGCGCGCTCACCGCCACGGACATCGCGCGGGTGGCCGGAACCAGCGAACGGCGCCTCTACGTGTTGTTCGATCAGCACTTGAAGACCACACCTTTCGCGCACATTGCGAGCTTGCGCCTGAACAGAGCCATCGAGCTGCTTTGCGAGACCGCGCTGTCGATCACCGAAATCGCTCATCGGGTCGGCTATGCCGATCAGAGTGCCCTCACCCATGCGCTGAAAAAGCACCGTGACCTCACCCCGGCCGCCGTCCGCAGAAGTTCACGCTTGGCGTGAATCCGGCAGGCCTGAACAAATCTTCAGCAGTTTCCGTCAATACCCTCCGCACCAGACCTTTCTATCATCGCCTCACTGACATGAAGAATCAGACGAGGCACAGATGAGCGAAGCGACGCAGACAACCAAAACACTTGGGTCCGCCAAGACCGCGACATCCGCCACTGCCGTCGGTGTGATCGCAGTGTTTCTATGGTCCTGCCTGGCGTTATTGACCACCCTTACTGAAGGCATTCCCCCCTTTCAGTTGCTGACCCTGAGCTTCGGCGTCGCGTTTGTGGCGAGTCTGTGCATTCTCGGGCGACGCGGTGTGGCAGGGTTTCGCAGCTGGAACCAGCCCTGGTCGGTCTGGGCGGTCGGTTTTCTCGGGATCTTCGCCTACCACGCGCTGTATTTTTTCGCCCTCAAAGCCGCTCCAGCCGCCGAGGCCAGCCTGATCGCCTACTTGTGGCCGCTGCTGATTGTGCTGCTCTCGGCCTTCACCACCGGTGAACAGCTACGCAAACGCCAACTGCTCGGTGCGCTGCTGGGGCTGGCCGGGACCGCATTCATCATGCAGCAGCGTGCTTCGGCGGAAGTCGCCGACATGCCGGTGGCCGGCTACCTGGCCGCGTTCGCCTGCGCGTTGGTCTGGTCGTCCTACTCGGTCATCAACCGGCGCTTCAACGAAGTGCCAAGCAGCATCATCGGCGGCATCTGCGGCCTGGTCGCGGTGGCAGGTCTGGTCTGTCATCTGGCGTTTGAGACCTCGGTCACCCCCGACTCCGGCCAATGGGCGGCCATCGTCGGCCTCGGCCTGGGGCCAGTGGGGCTGGCGTTTTTTGCCTGGGATCACGCGACCAAGCACGGCAGCCTGTCGATGCTCGGCGCACTGTCGTACCTCGCGCCACTGATCTCGACCCTGCTGTTGGTGGCCATCGGGCAAAGCCATGCCAGCCCGTTCCTGATTATTCCCGCCCTGCTGATTATCGTCGGCGCCGTTATCGCAACCTCGCGAACAGGTCAGCCCAAAGCCTGACATCAATGTTGTAAAGGAGCTGTGGAGATGGACCTGATTGCCTCTGAAGGAACAGTAAGGACTGAACGCGACCTGCCACGTTTTAGCGTGGCCCCCAATCGACCTGCACTCCAGCACCTGGGGCTGCCTTCACTGAAATCGAGCCGCAGCGGCATTCGCCGTCGTGCCAACGGCGAAGCCCCGCGAGTGCTGCTATTCGTGCCACCCTACACACGGTTGATCGAACCGGTGCCGCTGGGCAGCGCGTTTGCCGATATCGGCATCGACACGTTCGAAGTCATGAAGCGCGCGGGTACGCCCATCGGCCTGTTGCGCATCGCCACGGTGGCCAGGCGTGCCGGTTACGACGTGCAAATTGTCGATGCGCCGTTCGCCGGCTGGTCTCAGGAACAGACACTGGTGGCAGTCGATCAGGGCCACTTGATCCGCTATGGCCTCACCGACGCGCAGATGCGCAAGATCATCGAAGACGCCCAGCCGGACATCGTCGGCATCCAATGCAACTACACCGTGCAGTGGGGCAACGCACGGGCGCTGGCCGATCTGGTGAAATCCATCGACCCCGACTTGCTGCTGGTCACCGGTGGCGCGCATTCGAGCGGCGACTGGCAGAACGTCTTGCTCGACTCGCCCTTCGACTTCACGCTGATCAACGAAGCCGATCGTGCCTTCACCCTGTTGCTCGACGCCCTCACCCATGACGCCGGCAATGTTGACGCGGTACCGGGTATTGCCTACCGCAACTACAGCGGCCAGTTGGTTCGCCCGACACGCAAATCCAGCTACTTGAGCATTGTCCCGGCCCGGCAGGATCTGGAAGAGCGTCTGGGCGTGATGCCGCTGCCGGACTTCAGTTTCCTCGATATGAACAACTATCTGCAGCCTTATCACTCCTCCGGGGCCAGGGTGCGCAAGAACGGGGCCTGGGCACAGATCTTTTCCACCATCGGCTGCAACGTCAATTGCAACTTTTGCTACATCCCCAAGATCAACGGCCCCTGGCGGGCACTTGGGCTGGACTGGTTTGATCTGCACCTGGCCGACCTGGTCAAACAGGGCGTGACTGAAGTGCTGATCGAAGACGATCACCTGATGCACGACCCGCTGTACGCCATGGAAGTCGGCAAATTATTGAAGAAACACAACCTGCCCTGGGTCGAGGAAGGTGGGCTGAGCTTGTTCAATCTGGTGCTGTTGCACAAGGGCGAGCAATTTCTGGCCGAACTCGACGAACAGGAACTCAAAAGCCCCCATTACCGCAATGTCATCGCGGCCATTCGCGGCGGGCTAACGGCAAAGGCATTCATCCGGTCAATCGCCGAGAACGGCTGCTACAACATTTATCTGGCAGTGGAGAGTGCCAACGAAGAAAGCCTGGTGAACTCCAACAAGTCACGCTTCAACGCCATCCAGCAGGCAACCTTCGAAATCATTCAGATGTTTACCGAATGCGGGATTCAGGTCACCGGTGGGTTCATGCTCGGTTTCGTCAACCCGCCTGCTTCGGCCGGTGAGCAACCGTTCATTGAAAGCCTGGGGCAGATCAGTAATACCATCGACTACGCCGTCAACCTGATGGGCGCAGGTATGGCTTATGCCAATCCCTTTATCGTCACGCCGATTCCAGGCACTGAAATGTGGGAATACCAGCAGCAATACGTAGTCCGCCACTACGACAACGGCTGGTCTCATGAAAAAGCCACCATGGCCACGGAGAAGTGGAGCGCCGAAGACATCGAAAAAGCCCGCATGGAACTGCTGGTGCGCGCCAACGGTGCCGATCGGGTCAGGGAGATGGTGCGGCGTGGGACGTGGCCGGTGGATGCTTGAGAGAGCGCTTGCCCCCCTCGCCACAACCAACTCATTCGCCAGTACTGCGTAACCAGTCAGCACATTCGCGCTGGAGTGCTTCCTGACCTCCATGGGATGATCGCCGTCAAAGCGCGGATCATCCCATGGAGAGTTTGAATGTCATTGTTGAGTAAAAAAGCCGTTGTTCTGCTGCTGACGGCGGTTGCCAGCCTGGGCGCCATGAATGTCCAGGCGGCCAAGGTCACTGCCAGCGACAAAGCGCCGGCCCAGAAGGTCTCGATGCTCGGTGGCAAGTTCACCTTCACTCTGCCCAAGGGTTTCATCGCCAACCCGCTGCCAGCCGGCGATGCGGCCACCGGTACCGCCGGGGCGACGGGCACGATGTACACCAACCAGACCACCAAAACCGTGGTGATCGCCGCTGAAAACACCATCCCTGGCGGCGCCAACGTCAAGGACAACGACGGCGAGTTCCTTGACGCCACCGTGTCCGCGTTTGCCACCGAGCAACGCAACGCCTTGCCGGATTTCAACAAAACCAGCGAAAAAAGTCTGACCCAGAAAGGCACGGGCCTGGGCCTTCGGCAGCTCGACAGCACCGCCACTCAGGGCGGTGGCATGACGCTGGACAGCACGTTGATGGCCGCTTCCGGCACGCGCATGGCCATCGTTCAGATCATTTCCCGCCCCAACGACAAAACCGGCCACGAAACGCTGGTGAAACAAATCGTCAGCGGCAAATAAACCCGAACGTTTCAGGGATTGAGGCGCTGCAACCAGGCGCTCAAATCCTGCATCTCGGTGGCACTGATGCTGTGACCGACACCCGGATAAGCATGAAACTCGGGCTTGAGTGACAGGCGCTGCAACAGGCTGTCGGCCTCAGTACCGTCGTTGTAGGGCAGGAGTTTGTCGGCGGTGCCATGACCGATGAAAATCGCCAGCTGCTGGCGTTTTTCATCCGGTTTGAGCTCGGATTCGAGCACCGGCAGAATTCGCCCGCTCAGTGCCGCAATTCCACCCACTGCGTCGGGATGACGCAACGCGACCTCGTAGGACATCATCGCGCCCTGGCTGAAACCCACCAGGAATACCTTGTCCGCTTCGGTGTGATATTTCTTCGCCGCTTGTGCGACAAAATCCCTCAGCACCTGGCCGCTGGCCTTCAGGTCGTCCGTCTCACCGTTATAGGCACCCTCGCCCTTCTGGCGAAACCACTGGTAACTGCCCTCTTCCATGGTCATCGGCGCCCGCACCGACAGGTAGTTGTACTGCGGCGGCAATTCATCCCTGATGTCGAACAGGTCCTGCTCGTTACTGCCGTAACCGTGCAGGAAAATCACCAAGGGTTGGTTGCGGGATTCAGAGTCGGCCTGCTCCAGGTACTTGAGCGGCAGATCGGTGTGCAGCGGGGCTTGAGCGTGGACGGCGGCGGACGCCAAGAGCGTGAGCAGAGCGAGCAACTTCAACATAAGCCTTCCTTCACAGAGCGCAGGATTCGGGGCAAAGCCTAACACTGTGAAGCATGCTGGGGCATTTCAGGTGTTGCTGAAGCCGCCATCGCGAGCAGGCTCGCTCCCACAGGTCTCTCATCTCAATAGTGAGCGCATAAAAAAGTGGCCACCGCGTCAACAGTGGCCACTTTTTTCTACGGCGTATTAATGGCCGTAAACGTCAAAATTGAAGTACTTGTCCTGCACTTGCTTGTACTTGCCGTTGGCGCGGATTTCGGTGATAGCGGTGTTGAATTTGTCCGCCAGCTCTTTATCGCCCTTGCGCACGGCGATGCCGGCACCGCCGCCGAAGTACTTGGCGTCTTCATAGGTCGGGCCTACAAAGGCGAAGCCTTTACCGGCGTCGGTTTTCAGGAAACCGTCGTCCAGGTTGACCGAGTCGGCCAGCATCGCGTCGAGGCGACCGGCGACCATGTCCAGGTTGGCTTCCTGCTGGGAACCGTAACGCACCAGGTTGATGCCGGCCGGCACCAGCACTTCAGTGGCGAAGCGGTCGTGGGTGCTGGCGCGCAGCACACCGACTTTCTTGCCTTTAAGCTCGGTCAGCGGATCCTTGACGTCGGTGCCTTCCTTCATCACGAAGCGCGCCGGAGTGTGGTAGTACTTGATGGTGAAATCGACGTTCTTCTTGCGATCGTCAGTGATGGTCATGGACGACAGGATCGCGTCGATTTTCTTGACCTTCAGGGCCGGGATCAAACCATCGAACTCTTGCTCGACCCAGGTGCACTTCACTTTCATCTGCTCACACAACGCATCGCCGATGTCCACGTCGAAACCGGTGAGTTTGCTGTCAGGGGTTTTCATCGAAAATGGCGGGTAACCGGCTTCGATACCGAGGCGAATCGGCTTGGCGTCTTCGGCCACGGCGGTCAGGGACAACATCGACAGTGCCAGGGCACCGAACATCACTCGCTTCTTCATTTATAACTCCTGTGTGCGGAGGCTTTTATTGGCAGCTTTCGATTGGCAACTTTCGGTTAGTGAAGACCGAAGTGGCCGGCAGTCTAGAGCGGCTTCAGGAGGGCAAATTGCGTTTAAGCGACAAATACTTATAGAAAAACAGCCACGGGATTCAAGGCACTTGAAGCGTGCGCCAAGGTGGTGCAAGGGCTGTAGGACAATTCTTTGTTTCAGACAAAACCTACAAGATTTCGGGCGTGATCCGATTGAACAGTCGCGCTGGCGATGAAGCTTTTTTTGCGGCACATTGACCCCGCCAACCCATCCCCGTAAGAGAAGCGTGATGCCCGCATTGAACCTGATCCAGCACCATCCTGCCGAAGGTCCTGGCGCCATCGCCGAATGGGCCCGGGCCCGTGGCATTACGCTGAACGTGTTTCGCGCCGACCTCGGCCAGTTGCCGCCGGTGAGCGCGGCACCCGCGATCCTGTTGGGTGGGCCTTATGAGTCCAACGCCGGGCCGACGTGGCTGGAAGCGGAGCGTCAGTGGCTGGCGGGCAGTCTGGATCAGGACGCGGCGGTGTTTGCGATTTGTCTGGGCGCGCAACTGCTGGCGTTGAGCCTGAGTGGGAATGTGCGGCGGATGTCTCGCCCCGAAACTGGCTGGACGACCGTGACCTTTGCGGATGGCCAGACGCTGAAGGTGCTGGAATGGCACGAAGACGCGATCGATCTGCCAGTGGATGCGCAATTGCTGGCCAGCAGTGACGTGTGTGAGCAGCAGATGTACCGCGTCGGGGCGACTCGGGTGGGGTTGCAGTTCCACCCGGAGTGGAATGCTGAATCGGTGGCGACCCTCAATGAGCACTTTGCCGAGGAATCGCCGTTGCCTCGGGGTCCACAGGACAGCGCCGCCTATGCAGCCGTGTTTGGCTGGTTGCAGGTGACGCTGGATGAGTGGTGGGCGGCTTCATCAGCTAATCGCTGAATCTGAGAATTGATGGGTTTTTGTGGCGAGGGGGCTTGTCGGAAAGCCGCATCGCCCCGTTCGGCTGCGAAGCAGTCGTAAATCCTTGGGGATCGCGGTGACTGGTTTGGGGGCCACTTCGCGACCCAACGGGGGCAAGCCCCCTCGCCACAGTTGAACACCTGTGCCTGAATGTCAGCATTCGCAACCAATGACCGCCGTTGCGGTGCGTGCAACCGCAACACTCAATTCAAACCCCTCATCCAGCCACCCAGTTACCCCGCCAATCATCTCCTTGACCGGGTAACCCAGCGCCGCCAGTTTCACCGCAGCCTTGTTGGCGCCATTGCAGTGGGGGCCTGCGCAATAAACCACAAACAGCGTGGACTTCGAATAGGCCGCCAGGCCTTCAGCCGTGATCAGTCGCCCCGGAATGTTGATCGCGCCCGGCACATGTCCGCGTTCGAACGCCAACGGTCCGCGCACGTCGACCAGGACAAAATCCACCTCGCCGGCCTGTTGGCTACCAAAGACGTCGGAACAATCGGTCTCGAAGGTCAGACGGTTGCTGAAATGCATCAGGGCAATGGCAGATGGGGCTGCGGGAATTTCGCGAACCAGGCTGGGCATGGGCTGTACTCCAAAGTCTCGGTGGGTGTGGGAAGACTTTATCTGCCCTACGCTTGCCGCTACAGTGGCGCACAAGACACTCACCGGGAATTTTACGCCAAATGCAGCCCACCCCTGGATTGGTCGCGATTCTGGCCTACGACGGCCTCTGCACTTTCGAATTCGGCATTGCCGTGGAGATCTTCGGTCTGGCACGGCCGGAGTTCGATTTCCCTTGGTATGAGCATCGTATTGTCGCCGTCGACCAAGGGCCGATGCGTGCCATGGGCGGCATTCAGGTGCTGGCCGACGGCGGGATGGAACTGCTTGAAGAGGCCCGGACCATCATCATCCCCGGCTGGCGCGACCGCAGCGCGGCGGTGCCTGAACCTTTGCTCGCCGCCCTGCGCCAGGCCCATGCCCGGGGGGCGCGATTGCTGTCGATCTGTTCCGGGGTATTCGTGTTGGCGGCCACCGGCTTGCTGGACGGTCACGGTGCCACGACGCATTGGCGCTACACCGCGGAACTGGCCGAACGTTTTCCGAACATTCAGGTAGACCCGGATGTCCTCTATGTCGATTCGGGCCAGTTGATCACCTCGGCCGGCAGTGCCGCGGGCATTGATGCCTGCCTGCACCTGGTCGCGCGGGATTTCGGCACTCAGGTGGCCAACTCGGTGGCGCGGCGGTTGGTGATGTCGCCGCAACGCACCGGCGGCCAGGCGCAGTTCATTCCGTCACCGGTCAGCCCGACGCCGCGCAGCGATCTGTCGCGGGTCATGCAGTGGGCACGGGAACGTCTGCACCAACCGCTCGAAGTTCGCGACCTTGCCAGCGAGGCGGCCATGAGTGAGCGCACGTTCCTGCGGCGGTTCACCGAAGCCAGCGGCCTGCCGCCCAAGGCATGGCTGCAGCATGAACGCCTGGCCCGCGCTCGCGAATTGTTGGAGAGCACCCGCCAGAGCACTGAGCAGATTGCCCAGCACTGTGGTTATCGTTCGGTGGAGAGTTTCCGGGTGGCGTTTCGCAACGTGGTCGGTGTGCCGCCGTCGGTGTATCGGGAGCGGTTTGGGCGTGAGGTAAAGGCGATTTGTTGAGGTGTTATTGAGGGCCTCTTCGCGGGCAAGCCTCGCTCCTACAGTAGTCTTGCCACAGATCCAATGTAGGAGCGAGGCTTGCCCGCGAAGGCGTCACCCCGGACACCCATTATTTCAAGGCTTGCGCAACAGATAGGTATCCATGATCCACCCATGCGTCAGCCGCGCCGCCTTACGCACCCGTTCAATCTCATCCGCGACATCCTTGAGTTTGCCGCTGATCAAAATTTCATCCGGCGTCCCCAGGTAAGCCCCCCAGTAAATCTCCGTCTCCTGATCGGCCACCTGATGGTAGGCATCTTGCGCATCCAGCATCACCACCAGGCTGTCGGCGTCACTCACCTGCCCCGCCGCCAATCGCCGGCCGGTTGTGATTTCAATCGAGCGACCGATGCGATTCAGTGGCACCTTATGTTGCGCCGCCAACGCCTGCACGCTGGTGATTCCGGGGATTACCTCGAACTCGAACACACACCGGCCTGATGCCAGAATCGCCTGCAGAATCCGAATGGTGCTGTCGTACAACGCAGGATCGCCCCACACCAGAAAACCGCCGCACTGGTCGTCAGTCATTTCCTCGTTGATCAGCCGCTCGAAGGTCTGCTGCTTGGCGCGGTTCAGATCTTCGACGCTGGCCTTGTAGTCCACATCCCCGCGCTCGCGCTCCGGGCTGTGGGCTTCAACGAAGCGGTAGTCGCGATCGGTGATGTAGCGCTCACAGATCTCGCGGCGCAGGTCGATCAGTTTGTCTTTGCTCTGGCCCTTGTCCATGAGGAAAAACACATCGACGCGGTTCAGCGCCTTCACCGCCTGCATCGTGATGTAGTCGGGGTTGCCGGCGCCGACACCGATGACCAGAAGTTTTTTCATCAATGTGTCCCCTCAGGGTCCGTGCCCATCAAGCGTAGTCGCCAGCAACCGTTGAACCGCAATTCGATGGCCGACAACGGTTCGACGTCGATCTGGTTGAACGCCGCGCCCTGCAGCACCTGCATCAGTGCGGCGCGGATGACAAAAGGATGGGTGATGGCAATGACATGCCCCGGCGTCGCCTCAAGGCTATTCAACCACGCAGCCACCCGTTCACCGAGTTGTGCCACCGATTCTCCACCGTGGGGTGCCGAGGTCGGGTCATTGAGCCAGGCCTGGAGCGTCTCGGGTTCGGATGTTTGCAGGTCGTCGATCGATGTGCCTTTCCAGCGTCCGAAATCGCAATCTGCCAGTGCCGCGACAATCTCCACATCGTCGCCAAACAGCTCAGCGGTTTGGCGGGTCCGCAGTTCCGGGCCACAGAGCAAACGGGGGGTGCCCTTGAACTGGCGGCAACGCGACCCCTTCGCCGATTGCCAATCCATTTCCAACGGCTCATTTGTAGGAAAACGCGCCAATTTTTGTGCGACGGTTCGAGCGTGGCACATCAGGGTCAAGCGGGTCGCCTGCACGGAAGATCACTCTGTCGATAGGATGGAAAACGGCAAGACGCCGCAAACAACCGGGTCATTGTGCCGCAAGAAGCGCGATTCAGGGCGCTTCGTTTCAGGCAGTCGATCGGCTTCGCAGGCCCATTTTGTCCCGAAAAAGTAGCGATCTCTGACACTACTATGGGCGATGTCCTACAACGTCAGTCGACATCCGCGTAGCCCCCGGCGCACGGGGTTTTCGCCCCATTTGGGGGCTTGGAAAATCCGTGGAAAAATTCGCTAGACATGTAGCACCCGTTACATAAATACTGTTTTAGCGAATTATGAAATGAAACCGACACATTCATCCAGCAGGAGCCCGGATGCCCTCTCTCAGAGACCTGATCACCGATCCCGGCCTGGAACTCACGCCGTCGGAACGCAAAGTCGTACGTGCGTTGCTGGATCAGTACCCGCGTAACGGACTGGGCCCGATGTCACGTCTGGCCGAACACGCCGGTGTCAGCGATCCGACCATCGTGCGGCTGGTAAAAAAGCTTGGTTTCGGCGGTTATGCCGATTTTCAGGAAGCGTTGCTCAGCGACATGGATGACCGCCTGCGCTCTCCCAGTACCCTGTTGCAACCCCGCGCCCATCTCAAAAAGGATGATCCCTGGAACCACTATCTGGCGAGCAGCCATCGGGCATTGGTCGACACCCAGGCGCTGACCCAACCCGAAGATGTACGAATTCTGGTGGAATGGCTGCTCGACACCCGCCATCAGGTCCATTGCTTTGGCGGGCGCTTCAGCAGTTTCCTCGCCAACTATTTACTCAACCATCTGCGCCTGTTGCGGCCCGGCTGTTTTGCCCTGGAAGACAACGCGCAATTGCCGGACCGGCTGTTCGACGTGCAGCGTCAGGACGTGGTGCTGGTGTTCGATTATCGCCGCTACCAGTCCCAGGCCCTGCGGGTCGCCAATGCCGCGAAGAGTCGACATGCGCGGGTCGTGCTGTTCACCGATATCTACGCGTCACCGCTGCGAGAAATGGCCGACCTGATCATCAGTGCACCGGTGGAATCGGCGTCGGCCTTCGACTCGATGGTTCCGTCGCTGGCCCAGGTTGAAGCATTGGTAGCCTGCCTGTCCTTGCGCAGCCCCGATCTGGCCGATCGCCTGGAAGGCATCGATGCCCTGCGGACCGACTTCGACACTCACCTGCTGGAGGATAAATAAGGATGTTCACGCTCCCCCACCACTCGCCCCGGGACTTGCCGTTTGCCGCCGACCACACCGCGCTGTTGCTGGTGGACATGCAGCGTGCCTGGCTCGAGCCGCAGTTCGACGCGCACCTCAACGGGCCGGATGCCGAGTACTTTCTGACCCGCGCCCACATGCAAGTGGTGCCCAATCAACGCCGGTTGCTCAGTGCCTTTCGTAATGCACGACAAAACGTGCTGCACACGCTCATCGAAAGCCTCACCGCCGATGGTCGCGATCGCTCGCTGGACCACAAACTCTCGGACATGCACCTGCCCAAGGGCAGCCCGCAAGCGCGAATCATCGATGACCTGACGCCAATCGAAAACGAAATCGTGCTGCCCAAGACCTCTTCCGGGGTCTTCAATTCCACCAACATCGATTACGTGCTGCGCAACCTTGAAACCCGACACCTGATCATCGCCGGCATCGTCACCGACCAGTGCGTCGACATGGCCGTGCGGGACGCCGCCGACCGCGGTTACCTGGTGACGCTGGTCGAGGATGCCTGCGCCACTTACACCGAACAACGGCATTACGCCTGCCTGAACGCCATCAAGGGCTACTGCTGGATCACCGACACCCAGACCGTGCTCGGACGGTTACAGGAGATGCAGCCATGAGCGCTCGCCTGTCGCCACTGCCTATGACCACGATTGTCACCACCGACCTGATCGGCGTGACACGCGGCCGTTCCTTTCCTACCGACGAACTCGATGCCTATCAGGTGGCGGGCTGCGGCTGGGTGCCGCCAACAGCGCCCTGACCCCGCAAGACATCATCGCCGCCAGCAATCCATGGGGTGCGTATGGAGACTTGCGGCTGATTCCCGACTTGAGCAGCCGTGTGACCGTCAACAACGGCCCGGACGCCAATGCCCCGGCGCTGGACTTCATTCACGGCGATATTCGCGAAACCGATGGCCGCCCGTGGGGCGCCTGCCCGCGCACGCTGTTGCGCAACGAGGTGGAGCGTTATCGCAGCGAATTGGGACTGCAGATCAACGCCGCGTTCGAACATGAATTCAACCTCGGCAGCGGCGCGGCTGAGCATCTGGCGTTCTCCCTCGAAGCCCAACGCCAGGGCGCCGAGTTCGGCGGCTGGCTGCTCAGTGCACTGCGTGCCGGCGGTGTGGAGCCGGAGATGTTCCTGCCGGAATACGGCAAGCACCAATACGAAATCACCTGCCGCCCAGCCCTCGGCGTCGCCGCCGCCGACCGCGCGGTGAACGTGCGCGAGATCACCCGTGAAATCGCCCGGCAAATGGGCCTGAAGCTGAGTTTCGCGCCCAAGACCTCCGAGCAGGCGGTGTGCAATGGCGTGCATCTGCACGTGAGCCTGCAGGATCTGGCCGGTCACCCGGTGATGTACGACGCCGGCACTGTCAATGGCCTGTCGACCCTCGGCCAGCATTGGGCCGCCGGCGTTCTGCACTATTTGCCGGCGCTCTGCGCCTTTACCGCGCCGACACCGGTTTCCTACGAGCGCCTGCAGCCCCATCACTGGAGCGCTTCCTACGCCTGCCTCGGCCAACGCAACCGCGAAGCGGCGCTGCGGATTTGCCCGACCGTGAGCCTGGGTGGCAAAGCTGTGGCAGCGCAGTACAACCTGGAATTTCGCGCCATGGACGCCACCGCCTCACCGCATCTGGCCATGGCCGTATTGCTGATCGCCGGACGCCTGGGCATCGAGCAGCGCCTGGCCCTGAACGCGATCACCGATGAAGTCCCCGATTCGCTGAACGAAGAGCAACGCCAGGCGCGCGGCATCGTCGCCCTGCCCGCGTCCCTGTCCCAGGCCCTGGAATGCCTGCGCAACAGCGAGGCGCTGATCGAAGCCCTGCCGAGCGCCTTGCTGGACACCTACTTCGCCCTTAAAACCGAGGAACTGACGCTGACGGAACAGCTCTCGCCCGCCGATCTTTGTGAGCACTATGCGCGACTGTACTGAGTCCGCCGAACTGGGGTTCTACACCCAGCCTGCGTACACCCTGAGCCGGGAAGCCTCCGGGCACCCGCTGATTCTGGTGTGTGAACACGCCAGTCGTTTTATCCCGGCCGGGTTGAATGATCTGGGCTTGAGCCATGAAGCCGCCCGTGAACACATCGCCTGGGACATTGGTGCCCTGGCGCTGGCCGAGGGCTTGTCCCAAGCACTGGGCGCTACCCTGTTGGCGGCCAACTACTCACGGCTGTTGATCGACCTCAACCGCCCGCGCCATGCGCCGGACAGCATTGCGTTGCAGAGTGAGATTTATCAGGTGCCGGGCAATCGGGACCTGGACGAGGCCACTCGGGAATACCGTCGACACTGCCTGTTCAAGCCGTTTCATACACGCCTGCAAACCTTGATCGACGCCCGTGTGGCGCAAGGTCGATCGGTTCGCGTGGTGGGGATTCACAGTTTCACGCCGATATATTACGGCCAGCCACGAACGCTGGAAGTCGGCGTGTTGTACGGACAGGCCGGGGAGTACGCCCAGCGAGTGATTGACGGGTTGAGTCGGCACCCCTTGAAAGTCGCGGGTAATCAGCCGTACAAAGTCGATCCGCTGGGTGACATGACCGTGCCGGTTCACGGCGATGCACGAGGGCTTGAGTCGGTGTTGATCGAGGTGCGCAACGATCTGTTGCGTACGCCCGAGGACATCGGTCGCTGGACCGACTATCTGGCGCCACTGCTGTAGAGCAATAGCTTCAAACTCGCAGCGTGCAGCTGCTTTCAAATCAAGGAGAAGGGCTTCATGGAAATAGAAGAATTCGGCTACAAGCAAGAGTTGAAACGTAGCCTGTCACTGACGGACCTGGTGGTGTACGGGATGATCTTCATGATCCCCATCGCCCCGTTCGGCGTTTATGGTTACGTCAACGCCGAAGCGCCGGGGATGGTGCCACTGGCCTACATCATCGGCATGGTGGCGATGCTGTTCACCGCCCTCAGTTACGGCAGCATGGCCCGGGCCTTTCCGATTGCGGGCTCCGTGTATTCCTACGCACAACGCGGCTTAAACCCGCATGTCGGGTTTATCGCCGGTTGGCTGATGCTGCTCGATTATTTGCTGATTCCGCCGCTGCTCTACGTCTACGCGGCGATGGCGCTGAATCATTTGTACCCGGACATCCCGAAAGTCGGCTTCATCCTGGCCTTTCTGGTCAGCGCCACCTTTGTCAACCTGCGGGGTATCACCTTCACCGCGCGGATGAACATCGTTTTTCTACTGGCGCAACTGGTGGTGCTGGGGATCTTCCTGTTCTATGCCTGGAATGCCCTGCACAGCGGCGGCGGTAACGGTCAACTCACCCTGGCGCCGCTGTACAACGCCGAGACGTTCAACTTCGCCCTGCTGATGCAAGCGGTGTCGATTGCGGTGCTGTCGTTCCTCGGCTTCGATGCCATTTCCACCCTCGCCGAAGAAATCAAGGGCGACCCGGGCCGTAGCGTCGGCAAAGCTGCGCTGATCACATTGCTGGTGATGGGCGTGATCTTCGTCGTGCAGACCTGGATTGCCACGGATCTGGCCGCCGGCCTGGGCTTCAAGTCCGCCGACACTGCGTTTTATGAAATCGCCGAAATCGCCGCCGGCAGCTGGCTGGCAACCCTGACCGCCGTCGCCACCGCCCTGGCCTGGGGCGTCGCCGTCGCGATCACCTCGCAAGCGGCGGTTTCGCGCCTGCTGTTCGGTATGGCCCGGGACGGCAAACTGCCGAAAGTGCTAGCCAAGGTGCACCCGAAACACAACACGCCGTACTTGAGCATCTATCTGGTGGCGGTGCTGTCGCTGGTGATTTGCTACCTGTTCATCAACTCGGTGGACACCCTCACCTCCCTGGTGAACTTCGGCGCCCTGAGCGGCTTCATGTTGCTGCACCTGACCGTCATCAACTATTACTGGCGTCGGCAGAAGTCCGGCCAGGTGATCCGTCACCTGATCTGCCCGGTGATCGGCTTCATCATCGTCGCGGCCATCATGTACAACATGGGCGTCGATGCACAGAAACTCGGCCTGATCTGGATTGCCCTGGGGCTGGTCTATCTATTCTTCCTCAACAAACTGGGTGCCAGCACAGCACTGCCCGACCCAAGCAATGGCTGACAAGAAAAAGGGCAGCGTCTGACATGAATTCAGGCGACTGCCGATTTCAAGCGTGGAAACCGACAGTGATAGTCAGGTTCGGTGCAAATCGCCGAACCCTTTGATACAGGAGTACATCCATGCTGGCCTTACGCCCGGTGGAGTTAACCGACCTGCCCCAGTTGCAGCAACTGGCGCGCGACAGTCTGGTGGGGGTCACGTCCTTGCCGGACGACACCGAACGCCTGCGCGAGAAGATTCTCGACTCCTGCGCTTCGTTCGAAAAAGCCGTGCAGGGTCCTGGTCCGGAGAATTACTTCTTCGTGTTGGAAAATCTGACGACCCGTCGTCTGGCGGGCTGCTCGGAAATCCTCGCCACCGCAGGGTTCAACGAGCCGTTCTACAGTTTGCGCAACCGCCATTTCACCAGCGCCTCACGGGAGCTGAACATCGAGCACGGAGTGCCGGCGCTGTCGTTGTGCCACGACCTCAGTGGTCATACGTTGCTGCGCGGTTTCCATATCGACGCGGCACTGGAACGCACGCGGTTTTCCGAATTGCTGTCCCGGGCACGGCTGCTGTTCATCGCCGCACACACGGCGCGCTTTGCCGAAGCGGTGATCACCGAAATCGTTGGCTACAGCGACGAACAGGGCCAGTCACCGTTCTGGGATGCGCTGGGCAAGCATTTCTTCGACCTGCCGTACGTCGAGGCCGAGCGGCTTTGCGGTCTGCAGAGCCGGACATTTCTCGCCGAACTGATGCCGCATTACCCGATCTACGTGCCGATGCTGCCGCCGGCGGCACAGGCCTGTATCGGCCGGATTCATCCCGACGGTCAGGAGGCCTTCGACATTCTTGAACGCGAAGGCTTCGAGACCAACAGCTACATCGACCTGTTCGACGGTGGCCCGACGTTGTACGCACGCACCTCGAACATTCGCTCTATCGCCCAAAGCCAGACCGGCACGGTACACCCTGGCTCAGCCATCGATGCGCGCGGCAGTTACTTGGTGAGCAACGACTCGTTGAAGGACTACCGCGCCATTGTTGCCGAACTGGACTACCACGCCGGGCAACCCGTGGCCTTGAGCGCCGAGATGTGCGCGGCCCTGAATGTGACCGACGCCAGCACGATCCGGTTGATCGCCCTGTGAGCCGCCACCGGCCCCGTGCCCAACGACAGCGCTCGAACAAGCGCGAAGAAGGAGCTGCATCATGATTGTCCGCCCGGTTCAAGTCACCGACCTGCCCGCCCTGCTGGATTTGGTGCAACGGGCCGCCCCCGGGGTCACCACCCTGCCGGCCAGTGAGGAACGCCTGACCCACCGAGTGCGCTGGTCTCAGCGCACCTTTGCCGAACAAGTCGAGCGTGCGGATGCCGATTACCTGTTCGTGCTCGAGGACGACGATCAACAAGTGGTCGGCGTCAGTGCCCTGGTGGGCGCTGTCGGCCTGCGGGAGCCCTGGTACAACTACCGGGTCGGATTGACGGTCAGCTCGTCGCCGGACCTGGGTATTGCGCGCCAGATCCCTACGTTGTTCCTGAACAACGAAATGACCGGCCAATCGGAAATCTGTTCGCTGTTTCTGCGACACGATCAACGTCACGGCAATAATGGTCGACTGCTGTCGCTGGGGCGCCTGCTGTTCGTTGCCGAATTCCCTCACCTGTTCGGCGACAAGCTCATTGCCGAATTGCGCGGCAGTGCCGACGAACAAGGCTGCTCACCGTTCTGGGACAGCCTGGGCCGGCACTTCTTCAAGATGGATTTCAGCCATGCCGATCACTTGTCGGGGCTGGGCAGCAAAGCGTTCATCGCCGAACTGATGCCGCGTCAACCGCTCTACACCTGCCTGCTCACCGAACAGGCCCAAGCGGTGATCGGCAAGCCACACCCGAACAGCGAACCTGCGCTGAAGATCCTCACCGCCGAGGGGTTTGCCCATAAGGGTTACATCGACATCTTCGACGCCGGCCCAGTGATCGAAGCCCCGGTGTCGAGAATCCGCACGGTGCGTGACAGCCAACGATTGGAGCTGGCCATCGGCACGCCCGACGACCAGGCGCCGGTGTGGCTGATCCACAATCGCCGCCTGGAAAACTGCCGCATCACCACCGCCCAGGCGCGGCTGGTCGGCAACAGCCTGATCGTCGACCGACTCACCGCCAAACGCCTGCAACTGCAACCCGGCAACTCGGTCCGCGCCGTGCCGCTGCGCAATCAACAGCAGCAGGCAGTGGCGGCGTGATCGTGTAGCAGCTGGCGAAGCCTGCGTTCGGCTGCGTAGCAGTCGTAAACTTTCCAACTCAGTCTTTGAGACTGATCGCCGACTCGATCTTTTTATGCATCACTTCCGATTTGTGATGGCGAGCGCTTCGCACTCGAACGCAGCCTTCGGCAGCTGCTACAAGGGATCGCGTCGAGGCCAGGATCGTGTCAATCCAGATGAAATGCACTCCTGCAGGAGCTGCCGCAGGCTGCGATCTTTTGATCTTGCATCCCAAGGCCGGCAAATTCGTCATCATTCTTTACCCTTCCCCGTGATAGCCTTTTGTTCTTTCGGCGTTGACACTTTTGCTCAAGCCCTTCCATTCCTTTGTATTGGTGGAACTCATATGTCCAGGCTGTCTCATCAAGATTTGCGCCGTAATTTCCGCCAACTGTTCGCCTCCAACGCCTGCTACCACACGGCGTCGGTCTTCGACCCGATGTCGGCGCGCATCGCCGCCGACCTGGGTTTTGAGGTGGGGATCCTCGGTGGTTCGGTCGCGTCGTTGCAGGTGCTGGGCGCCCCCGACTTTGCCTTGATCACCCTGAGCGAGTTCGCCGAGCAGGCCACCCGCATCGGCCGCGTAGCCCAATTGCCGGTGATCGCCGACGCCGACCACGGCTATGGCAACGCGCTCAACGTCATGCGCACCATCGTCGAACTCGAACGCGCCGGCGTGGCCGCCCTGACCATTGAAGACACTTTGCTGCCCGCGCAATTCGGCCGCAAATCCACTGACCTGATCACGGTTGCCGAAGGCGTCGGCAAGATTCGCGCGGCGCTCGAAGCCCGGGTCGACTCGGAAATGGCGATCATCGCCCGGACCAATGCCGGGATCCTGCCGGTTCAGGAAATCATCAGCCGCACCCAGCAATACCAACAGGCCGGGGCGGACGGGATTTGCATGGTGGGCGTGCGGGACTTCGACCACCTCGAACAAATCGCCGAGCACCTGAGCGTACCGCTGATGCTGGTCACCTACGGCAACCCACTGCTGCGCGACGACAAACGCCTCGCCGAACTGGGCGTGCGCGTCACCATCGACGGCCATGGCGCCTACTTCGCGGCGATCAAGGCCACTTACGACAGCCTGCGCGAACAGCGGCAGATCTTTACCCAGGCGTCGGATCTGAGCGCGACTGAACTGACGCATACGTACACGCAGCCTGAGGAATACATCGTTTGGGCGAAGGAATATATGAGCGTCAAGGAGTGAGGGCTCGCCCCCGTTCGGCTGCGCAGCAGTCGTAAACCCAGGCGATTCGGTGGGGCTGAAAGAATGCAGGGGGCCGCTTCGCGCCCCAACGGGGGCAAGCCCCCTCGCCACAGAGAACTGCCCCACATCAAGGAATGATCTGGCCGATTATTGCTTGGTCAATTCCATAATCATCCGCGACAGCAGATAAATCCGTGGCGCCACGCTCTCGACCTCGGCGTATTCCTCGGGGGTATGGATATTGCCGCCGACAATCCCGAACCCATCCAGCGTCGGCGTACCCACCCCGGCCGACAGGCTGGCATCCGCCGCCCCGCCGCTGCCTTCTTCCGTCAGCTTGCGGCCGATTTCGCCGTAAATCCCCTGGGCCATGGCCATCAAGCGATCCGACTCCGCCGTTTGCGGCATCGGCGGCAAGCCGCGCTTCAGGGTGGTGGTGACTTCAGTCTCGGGAATCAGTTTGTCCTTGGAAACCCGTGCCAGGTCTTTTTCGATCCGGTCGAACTCTTCCGGCACCGCTGCCCGCACGTCAGCCTTGGCGGTGGCCTGATCCGGAATCACGTTGGTGCGGTCGCCAGCGTTAAGCACGGTGAAGTTGATGGTGGTTTTCTTCTCTGCATCCCCCAGCTTGCCAAGTTGCAGGATCTGGTGCGCGGCTTCCATGGCCGCATTGCGCCCCAGCTCCGGCGCGACGCCGGCGTGAGATGCCTTGCCTTTGACCTCGACCACGGCGGTGGCGCTGCCTTTGCGCCACACCACCAGGCCATCGGCCGGGCGACCCGGTTCGAGGTTGAGGGTAACGTCGTGGGCCTTGGCGGTTTTCTTGATCAGGTCGGTGGCGACGTCCGAGCCGGTTTCCTCACTGGCGTCGAGCAGAAAAGTGATCTGCGCGTAGTCCTTGAAATCGAGATTTTTCAGGACTTTCAGCGCATAGATCCCGGCGACGATGCCGCCCTTGTCGTCCATTACACCCGGCCCGTAAGCGCGGCCGTCCTTGATCTGGAACGGGCGCGCAGCAGCGGAGCCCTCCTTGAACACGGTGTCCATGTGCGCCATCAGCAGGATTTTCGCCTTGCCGGTGCCTTTGAGGGTGGCCAACACATGGTTGCTCTTGTCCGGGGTGTTGGGCACGAGTTCGATGGTGGCACCAAGCTTCTTCAACTCCTCGATGGCGATGTCACTCACCTGGGTCAGGCCCGGTTCATAACCGGAACCGGAGTCGATGTTCACCAACCGTTCCAGCAGTTTCAGGGCTTCACCCTTGTACTGTTCGGCATCGGCGAGGACTTGTTTATGGGGTTCGGCGAAGGCTGCGGGGGTGAAGGCGCCGAGGGCCAGGGTCAGGCCGAGGCTGGTGGCCAGGAGGGAGCGAGAGAGATTGAACGTCATGAATCGATCCTTGTTTCGTGTCGGGGTCGAAAATACCCTACCTGACTACGACGCAAGGCTCTACACCGGATGCGACATACACAAACCCGATTGACCACACATCCCCTGTGGGAGCGGGCTTGCCCGCGATAGCGGTCTGACAATCACGGAGATGTTGAATGTGCCGCCGTCATCGCGAGCAGGCTCGCTCCCACAGGGATTTGTGGTGATTGGGTTACACCGAATCGAGCATCGCCTTATGCGGCTTACCATCACTGTGGCAGATGACGCGGTTGCGGCCGGTGGTCTTGGCTTCGTAGAGCGCCTGGTCGGCGTCGTTGAGCCACAGGGTCGCGTCGTCGTGGGCCGGGTTGAAGGCGGCCAGGCCGATGCTCAAACTGACTTTCAATGCCGGGTTCTGCTCGTACCCCAACGTGGCGAAACGATCACGCAGCGCATCCATCGCCACGGCCGCGCGGTCCAGCGGCAGGTCCGGCAGCAGCACGCAGAATTCGTCGCCGCCATAGCGCCCGGCGACATCTGCTGCACGCAGGTTCTGCTTGAGCATCTTGCTCAGCTGACGCAGGACGATGTCCCCGGCGACATGGCCGTAGGTGTCGTTGATGATTTTGAAATGGTCGATGTCGATCAGCGCAATCGCCCCGCCCTGCTGCTGGCGTTGGCAGCGCTGAAACTCGATTTCCAGCTGATCTTTCCAGGCGCCGTGATTCAGCAGGCCAGTCAGGCTGTCGGTGCGGCTCAGGGCCAGCAGTTCGCGCTTGTGTCGGCCAAGGGTATCGGCCTGACGAAAGCAGATCCAGCCCAGGGACAGCGGATAAATCGACAGCAAAGGCAGACAGGCGTATAGCTGGAACGGACTGGTTTGCGGGACAAAAGCCGGCATGAACACCAGCAGCCCGAGGCCTATCCCGAGCACCTGCGCGACGGCGCCCACCAACAGAAAACGCAAACCGCCAATGGCCACGTTGTGCATCGCCATCATGGACAGTGTGGCCGCGCTGGGCAGCGGATTGAACTGCATGGCGGCGACCCAGAAACCGCCGAGAAACGCGTCTATCAGGATATTGCGGTGTTCGGCGTGAAAAGGAATTTTCGCCCGGCGTGCCCATTGATAAGCCACATGGGGCCAGAGCAGCCCGTTGATCAGCATCACCCCCCAGACCCAAGGCGCCGGGTCGAGTGGATACATCCCTGCGCCGACGCACAATAACCCCAGGGCCAAACCCAGGATTCGCGACGCGTAAAGCCTCCTGGCCAGTGAAAGTCCCTTTCCTCCCTTTTTTTCCATAGCGGCCTCTGTACCACTGAACGGAGCCTGACAACACACGGGATTGAAAGTGTGTTTGAAGTCTATCAGGGCAACGGCAAATAGCCATCACCGGTTGGCGGTCTGAATAGCATGACCTCGCCATGAGCTGAGTGCCCAATGTTTGGTCTATACATGAAGGGAAGGATCGATAAACAACCTGCCCTGATCACTGCAAAGGAATAGCCTGATGCTTTTGTTGGTTGTCACTATCGCCGTCTTCGTGGCCTGGAGCTGGTTGAGCTACCCGACCATCGGTTACTGGCTCTATGACTTGAACATGGCGCTGGAGGCCCGGCTGTACCGATTGCACAAGATCGTCGTGCCGATCACCGAAATGACCGTCTCGACCTGGCAAGGCGGCCCTTACGAAGCCTCCAGCAGTGTACTCATGTTGCACGGCTACAGCGCCGACAAGAACATCTGGCTGCGCTTCGCCCGGCATTTTGTCGATGACTACCGGGTGATTATTCCTGACCTCGCCGGTCATGGTGAAACCGGCTTCAAGGCCGGCGGTGGCTATGACATTCCAGTCCAGGCCAAACGGTTGATCCAGTTGCTCGATGTCTGTGGGGTCGAGAAGGTGCATGTGATCGGCAACTCCATGGGCGGCTACATCGCGGCGTGGCTGGCGGCCAACTACCCGGAGCGCATTATCTCGCTGGCGCTGCTCGACCCGGCCGGCGTCACCGCCCCGGAGCCCAGCGACATGGAGCGACACCTGGCCCGCGGCCACAACCCGTTTTTGATTCATTCCCGGGAGGAATTCCAGTATTTCTACGCCATGACCATGGTCTCGCCGCCATGGGTGCCGGGGATCGTGCTGGACGCCGTCGCCCAGCGCTATGAACAGCAGCGCGACGAGCTGGAAGAAATCTTCAGGGACTTCCACGCCAGCCCGCCGATGGAGCCAAAACTGCCCGACATCAAATGCCCGGCGCTGCTCCTGTGGGGGCGCAAAGACCGTTTGATCGATGTCAGCAGCGTACCGGTCTGGAGCAAGGGCATCGCCGATTTGCGGGTGGAAATCTGGGACGGTGTCGGTCATATGCCGATGGTTGAGCAACCGGCCAATACAGCGCGGTTGTACCGGGAGTTTTTGGAGACACATCGCTCATGATATTCGGCGGATAATTCGGGGGTGATGTTCAGCGATTCATATGAGGCGCGATCATGAACATTCTTTACGACGAACGCATCGACGGTGTTCTGCCGAACGTGGACAAGGCTGCGTTACTCAAAGCCTTGCAACAGGAGGTGCCGGACCTGGACATTCTCTGGCGCGAAGAAGAACTCAAACCCTACGAATGCGACGGCCTCTCGGCCTATCGCACCACGCCGATGCTGGTCGCCCTGCCCCGGCAGCTGGAACAGGTGCAAGCGCTGCTCCGGCTCTGTCATGCCCGCAACGTGCCGGTGGTGGCGCGCGGAGCCGGCACCGGGTTGTCCGGCGGTGCACTGCCGTTGGACAAAGGCGTGCTACTGGTGATGGTTCGGTTCAACAACATTCTGCACATCGACCCCGCCGCCCGCACCGCACGGGTCCAGCCGGGGGTGCGTAACCTGGCGATTTCCCAGGCGGCGGCGCCCTTCGGCCTGTATTACGCGCCGGACCCGTCCTCGCAAATCGCCTGCTCCATCGGCGGCAACGTCGCGGAGAACGCCGGCGGCGTGCATTGCCTCAAATACGGCCTGACCGTGCACAACCTGCTGAAACTAGAAGTGCTGACCCTTGAAGGCGAACACCTGACCCTCGGCGCCGATTCGCTGGACGCACCGGGCTTCGACTTGCTGGCCCTGTTCACCGGCTCCGAAGGCTTGCTCGGGATCATCACCGAAGTCACGGTCAAGCTGCTGCCCAAACCCCAAGTCGCCAAAGTCCTGCTGGCGAGTTTCGATTCCGTGGAAAAGGCCGGTCGCGCAGTGGCTGAGATCATCGCCGCCGGGATCATCCCCGGAGGCCTGGAGATGATGGACAACCTGGCGATCCGCGCTGCCGAAGACTTCATCCATGCTGGTTACCCGGTGGACGCCGAGGCGATCCTGCTGTGCGAACTGGACGGCGTCGAAGCCGATGTCCACGACGATTGCGAGCGGGTCCGCGAGGTCTTGCAACAAGCCGGGGCCGGCGAGGTGCGCCAGGCTCGGGACGAAGCCGAACGCGTGCGGTTCTGGGCCGGGCGCAAGAACGCCTTCCCGGCAATTGGCCGCCTCTCGCCGGATTACTACTGCATGGACGGCACCATCCCCCGCCGCGAATTGCCCGGTGTGCTCAAGGGCATCGCCAGCCTGGCGCAAGAGTACGGCTTGCGTGTGGCCAACGTTTTCCATGCCGGCGACGGCAACATGCACCCGCTGATCCTGTTCGACGCCAACCAGCCCGGAGAACTGGAACGGGCCGAAGCCCTCGGCGGCAAGATCCTTGAACTGTGCGTGAAAGTCGGCGGCAGCATCACCGGCGAACATGGCGTCGGCCGCGAGAAAATCAATCAGATGTGCGCGCAGTTCAACAGTGACGAGTTAACGCTGTTTCACGCCGTCAAAGCCGCGTTCGACCCAAAGGGCCTGCTCAACCCCGGCAAGAACATCCCGACCCTGCACCGCTGCGCGGAATTCGGCGCGATGCACATCCACGCCGGGCAACTGCCGTTTCCTGAGCTGGAGCGTTTCTGATGCCGGACTTCGATGCCAGTGAAACCCTGCTGGAGCAGGTCAAACAGGCGCGCGCGAACGCCACGCCGCTGCGCATTCAGGGCGGTAACACCAAAGCGTTTCTCGGCCGTGAAGTGGCCGGAGAAATACTCGATACCCGCGCCCATCGCGGCATCGTCAGCTACGACCCGACGGAGCTGGTGATCAGCGTTCGCGCCGGCACGCCGCTGAGCGAACTGCTTGCCGCACTGGATGCAAAGGGGCAAATGCTGCCCTGCGAGCCGCCATCGTTCGGCGAAGGCGCCACTGTTGGCGGGATGATCGCCGCAGGGCTGTCCGGGCCGCGGCGGCCGTGGTCTGGTTCAGTGCGTGATTTTGTCCTCGGCACCCGAGTGATCAGCGGCCTCGGCACCCACCTGCGCTTCGGCGGTGAAGTGATGAAAAACGTCGCCGGCTACGACCTCTCGCGCCTGATGGTCGGCAGCTATGGCTGCCTTGGCGTGCTGACCGAAGTCTCGCTCAAAGTGCTGCCCAAACCCCGGCAATGCTTGAGCATCAGCCTGGACATCGACTGCGCCCGCGCCTTGGAAAATCTGGCGCAATGGGGCCAGCAACCACTGCCCATCAGCGCTGCCTGCCACGACGGTCAGCGTCTGTATCTGCGGCTCGAAGGCGGCGAAGGTTCGGTCGCGGCCGCCCATCAACGGCTCGGCGGTGAACCGTTGGATTCCAGTTATTGGGCCGACCTGAACGAACAACGGCTAGACTTTTTCAATGAGGGCTTGGCGCTGTGGCGCTTGTCATTCCCCAACAACCTCGGGCCTCTGGACTTGCCCGGTGAGCAATTGATCGACTGGGGTGGCGCGCAACGCTGGTTGAAGTCCGGCGCCGACAACATTCAGTCGCGAGCCCGTGAACTCGGCGGTCACGCCACCTGTTTCAGTCATGGCGTCAGCGAGACGCCATTCCAGCCGCTGGCCCCGGCGCTGCTGCGCTATCACCGGCAACTCAAGGCGCAACTGGACCCGCAAGGGCTGTTCAACCCTGGGCGGATGTACGCGGAACTCTAGTATGCAAACCAATCTCAGCGAACAGTCCAAACTACTGCCCCGCGCCGAAGAGGCAGACAAGATTCTGCGCACCTGCGTGCATTGCGGGTTCTGCAACGCCACGTGCCCGACCTACCAACTGCTGGGCGACGAACTGGACGGGCCGCGTGGGCGCATCTACCTGATCAAGCAAGTCCTCGAAGGCGCCCCCGCCACGGCCAAAGCCCAGTTGCACCTGGATCGCTGCCTGACCTGCCGCAACTGCGAAACCACCTGCCCGTCCGGGGTGGATTATCACAACCTGCTGGACATCGGCCGCGCCGTGATCGATCAAGCGGTGCCGCGCCCGGCCAGTCAGCGGTTGTTGCGTCAGGGGTTGCGGGCGCTAGCGCCGAACCCGAATCTGTTCAAGACTTTGCTGCAAATCGGCGCCACATTCAGGCCATTGCTGCCACGGGGCATAGAGGCAAAATTGCCCCACGACCTACCCGCCGCAGGCGAGCGCCCTGCCCCTCGGCATGCTCGCCGGGTGCTGATACTCGAGGGTTGCGTGCAGCCCGGTCTGTCGCCGAACACCAATGCCGCGACGGCGCGGGTGCTGGATCGGCTGGGGATCAGCGTGATCCCAGCGCCCGAAGCTGGGTGCTGCGGTGCGCTGGACTATCACCTCGACGCCCAAGCCATGGGCCTGGACCGCGCCCGACGCAATATCGACGCCTGGTGGCCGCACCTGGAAAACGGCGCCGAAGCCATCGTGCAAACCGCTAGCGGCTGCGGCGCCTTCATCAAGGATTACGGGCATCTGCTGGAGCGCGACCCGGTCTATGCGGCCAAAGCCCAGCGGGTCAGCGAACTGGCCCTGGACCTGGTGCAAGTGCTGGCCGATGAACCATTGGAACGGGTCTGCACCGCCACTGACCAGCGGATCGCCTTCCATTGCCCCTGCACCTTGCAGCACGCACAGAAACTCGGCGGCGCGGTAGAAGCCGTGCTGACGCGGTTGGGCTTCAATCTCACGGCGGTGCCCGACAGTCATTTGTGTTGCGGCTCGGCCGGCACCTATTCGATCACCCAACCGGAGCTGGCCCGGCAACTGCGCGACAACAAACTCAACGCCCTGGAAAGCGGCCACCCCGAAGTCATCGCCACCGCCAACATCGGCTGTCAGAGCCATCTCAACAGCGCCGGACGAACGCCAGTCAGGCACTGGATCGAACTGGTCGACCAAGTGCTGCGTTAAACGAACGGGGCGGTGTTGCAAGAACAGTCCTTGGCAGAATGAAGTTCGTCAGAAACTTCGTTTGTCGGCGCCGCCGAAGGCTGCGATCTTTTCCGGCATCCGTTACGTCACTGCGCCAGGAAACTTTTCATGAGCCATCCGAACTTCATCAGCCCTGACCTGATCCGCCAACGCTTCTCCAAAGCGATGTCCGACATGTACCGCGAAGAAGTGCCGCTGTACGGCGCGCTGATGGAACTGGTGGAACAGACCAACCGCCACGTGCTGGACAGCGACCCGCAGATCGCCCGACAGCTGCACAGCACTGGCGAAATTCAGCGGCTGGACCTGGAACGCCACGGTGCGATTCGCGTCGGCACCGCCACCGAACTGGCGACCCTCGCCCGCCTGTTTGCGGTGATGGGCATGCAACCGGTGGGCTATTACGACCTGACCCCAGCCGGCGTGCCGGTGCATTCCACCGCGTTCCGTGCCGTGCATGAGGCAGCGTTGCAGGTCAGCCCGTTCCGGGTGTTCACCTCGCTGCTGCGCCTGGAACTGATCGAAGACACCGAACTGCGGGCCTTTGCCCAGTCGGTGCTGGATACGCGCTCGATCTTCACCCCGGCGGCATTGGCCCTCATTGAACGCGCTGAAACCCAGGGCGGCCTGACCGAATACGAGGCGCAGGACTTCGTCGCACAAGCCCTGGAGACCTTCCGCTGGCACCACAGCGCCACCGTCACCGCCGAGCAGTACCAGCAACTCAGCGCCCAGCATCGACTGATCGCCGACGTGGTGGCGTTCAAAGGCCCACACATCAACCACCTGACGCCACGCACCCTGGACATCGACATCGTCCAGGCGCAAATGCCCGCCCATGGCATCACCCCCAAAGCGGTGATCGAAGGCCCGCCTCGCCGCCAATGCCCGATCCTGCTGCGTCAAACCAGCTTCAAGGCGCTGGACGAGCCGATTGCTTTTACCGATCAGGCCGAAACCCGTGGCAGCCACAGCGCCCGTTTCGGTGAAATCGAGCAACGCGGCGCGGCGCTCACCCCCAAAGGCCGGGCGCTTTACGACCGCTTGCTCAACGCCGCCCGGGATGAACTGAAGGACTTCCCCAACGAAGCCAACTCCGCACGCTACAACGCGCTAATGACGCAGCACTTTGGCGAATTTCCTGACACCGTCGAGGAAATGCGCCAACAGGAACTGGCGTATTTCCGCTACTTCGTGACAGAAAAAGGCCTGGCCGCGGATGAACTGAAAGACGTGTCGCTGGAGGATTTGCTCCGCGACGGCTATGTGCGGGTTGAACCGCTGGTGTACGAAGACTTTCTGCCAGTCAGTGCGGCGGGGATTTTTCAGTCGAACCTGGGGGATGCGGCGCAAACCCACTATGGCGTGCATTCGAACCAGCAAGCGTTCGAAAAGGCTTTGGGAAGGTCGACGATTGATGAATTGGGGCTGTATGCCGAGACGCAGCGGCGGTCGGTTGATGAGTGCTGCAAGACATTGGGATTGCCGAGTCCGACTTGACCAGTCAAACACACTTTGTGGCGAGGGAGTCCCCGC